>JBIHZT010000115.1:0-8720 GCA_044240265.1 Luteolibacter sp.
TCGGTTCAGCTGACAAGCGCCGCGGCTTCGGCAAAATCATTCGCCGTCAAAACAGGCGCGTTCAAGTTGATGAATGGTGCAACCGAGCTTGCATCCACCAACTACAATACCGACGGGAACACGACGGGTACCTCGACGACCACCCCTACTGCCAACATTGCGGCGGTGCCTGAGCCATCTGATTTCCTGTTGGGCGGAGTGCCCGCCCTGTTTGGTGGTCTTGCGTTGATGCGGCGCCGCGTGGCCCGCAGGAATGGCTCAAGCGTCGCATGAGTCTCCCATAGTGGCGGTTGATCCGTCACAACGAATCTTTGTTGGGTTCGGCGGCCGGCTGGTTTCTTCATGGTGAAGAGGCCAGCCGGTTTTTTCGTGCCCCGCCAACCAGCCGGAAGTTTTGGTTTTACTCTCTGAGGAGACGCCACTTCAGGAAATGGCAGGGATTGTGAGTGCATGCCGTGAATCCTCCAGGGACCTTAGCGGAGCTTTTCGATCATGGCGCCCTCGGGCTGCAGCAGTTGGTCCTTCTCAGGTGGCGGGGGTGCGCCGTCAGCCATTTCCGCCCGGGCCACAAGCCATTGGTAAAACGGCGGGGTGCCTTCCCAGCGGACCTGGTCGCGCGCGATCCAGCCGGACGCGGCGCTGCGGTCGCCCAGCAAGAGTGTGGCGATGATGGCGACCACACGCGGGTGGGGGGAGCGGGGTTGGTCTTGGACGACCGGGCTGACCAACCGGATCGCCGCCGCGGGAGAAAGCTCACCCGCCAGCAGGGCGAGGTAGGCATAGCGGGTGATGGCCACCGGATTACCCGGCTCGAGTCCGCGATAGGCGCGGCAAATGTCGAAGAGGTCCTGGGCCCGGCCGGCTTTTTCCAAGGAAATCATCAGTTCATGAAGGTCGTTGAACAAGGGCAGCGCCTCGCCGGAGCCACGGATGGCGGCGAGCATGGCTTCCTGGGCCCGCTCCGGCATCGACTGGCGGACGCGGTGGTTAAGATCGGCGAGGCGGGGAGATTGTCTGGAGGTGGCTGCGAGCTGGAGCGCATCGTTCCACGCGATTTTGGATTCCTCCGTTTCCCCCAGTTTGGAATGCGCGAGGGCGAGATCGGCTTTGATCCATACCTGGTGGATTTTCGCGACGGCGGGCGATTTGAGGAAATTCAGCCACGGCCGCCAGTCAAGTGAGCGCGTCCGGGCGGAGCGGAGCCATTCATACTCGGCTTGCGTGAGGCCGGGGCCTTTTTCCAGGATCTCAAGCGCGGTGTCCGGCCGGCCGCAGCCAGTGAGCAGGATGGCCAGTGGCAGACGGTCCGCGGGAGTGACATCGCGAAGCCAGCTCGCGACTTCCGGATCCTGAAGATCGAGTGGCCGTGACCCTTGGCTGAGGCGGCGGCGGAGCATGTCCAGGCGCGGCGGACCGCTGGTGGGAAGAGCCTCAAGAGCCTGTGGATCGAGGTGCTCCTGAGGCACCTGATTCCAGCCCGCGAGGCACCAGTCGGGGACAGGCGCACCGGCGGAGATGGCGGCCTTGGTCCTCCGGATCAGGAGTTTCTGGATTTCCTGCCAAGAGTCGCCGCCGCCTTGGCTCGCCAGTAAATCCAGCAAGAGCCGGGTGATGAGGTCGTGGGGATTGGCCAAGTCCAGGTCTTTGAGCAGGAGGGTCGCCTGCCCGGGCTTACCCTCGAACATCAGGCGCCGGGCGAAGGAGTCGATCATTTCCGGCGTCGCCTGTTCCTCCGGAGTCAGGCCCGCCCAGGCCGCGCCTGCCATGACCATCGGCGCGTGGCGGGCGAGGATGCCAAGTGCGAGCTGCTTGTCGGCGGGAGTCGCTGCCGGATGATGGATGAGGATGGCGGCGACTTGGACTCGTTTTGGATCGTTGAGGATGTCCATGGACTTCAACACGGTGCGGGTGATGTCCGGGCGGTCCGGCGCGGCTTGAACCGCGGCGAGGCCGAGGGACCTGGCTTTAGTCGCGTCACCCGCCAGCAGGGCTGTTTCCGCGAGCCGGCTGTTGCGGGCGAGGGCGATGGATCGGACCGCCGCCCGCAGCGGCCGGGCGCAGAGAATCAGGATCAGGCCGAGGGCGAGCAGCAGCAGGATGACCCGGACACCGAGGCGAAGGTCGGCCCAGGCTTCACGCAGGCGTTCGAAGAATTCAGACATGGGACGGGTAGGGAGGATTGGTGGATTTCAAGGTGGTGGCTGGGTGGTGGCGGGCTGCAAATGGAGCCCTGCCAGCAAGGACGTGCGGAATTGCTCCCAGGCGTCGGCTTCCCGCTCCTCGCCTGCCACCACTCCCATCAGGACCCGCGCGTGATGCGGGCGGAAGCGGTGCCAGGCCATGGCCAGTCTGAGCCGCCTGAGCGCGTCAGTGGACCCCATGTGGTCCATGCCGTCCGGGCGTAGGGGATTGGAGAACCAGACGGTTTTGTAAACATGGATGCTGCCGGCATAGGCAGGGTCTTTGAACTCGGTGACGCGGAATTCCAAACTGACTTCCGGGCTGTGATAAATCCGCGTGGCTCCCGAGGACACCAATTCCCACCCGATGGCCCCCATGCATTTTTCCGGTGAATGATGGTAAACCTCCAGCACGCTGCTGCCGTCGGTGGAGTCCCAGGCAAACCAGCCCGCCCGCATCCGGCGGGCTCCACGGTCCTCGCCGATCGAGGCCATCCAGCCGGTGGTGCAGCGCAGCGAGGGCAGCGCCTTCTCATACCCCGCGACATCGAACCGTGGCTCCATGCCAGGCGGCGGGTAGCGCATCTCCAACACCGGCAGGTCCTTGCGCTGGGGCGGGTGCATCCAGATCCAGGCGGCCAGCTCGATGCCGGCCAGCACGGCGAGCCCCACCCACGCAAGGTGCGGCGATACCGCCGGCCTCGAGGTGGGTGCCGGCGGAGTGACTGCGATGTGGGCCGGCTTGTTGGATTCGAGCCGCGAAGCCAGCCACCAGGCGCTGGCTGCGGCCACGCCGAAGGTCAGCAGCGAGAGTCGATCATGCCAGCGATCAAACATCGGGGCGCCGTATTCGAAGCGAAGCCACGCCAGCACCAGCGCCCGCGCCACGTTGGCCAGCCAGACGCACACCAGGGAGAGGAATAACATCAGCCCGCGCTCAAGGCGGCCCAGGCGGAGCCATTCGCCAAAAAACAACGCCACCATCAGGAATCCTTGCAGCGAGCGGATGCCGCTGCAGCCATCCGCCACCTCCACCCATTCCCCCATGGACTCCATCCGGTTGCCCCAGGCATGGACGGGTCTTCCGAAAAGATTGAAAATCTCGGCGGTCACCCCGATCACGCGATCTGACAGGAATTGCACCACCGAGGTTTCTATCGTGGTCGGCAAGGGGACCGCCGTGAGCGCAAAGGCGGCGACGGGTAAAAAGGCCAGTGAGGCGCCGCGGCCTTTGCAGCTGACGATCAGGAAGTGGCTCGTCACGATTGCCAGCCCCGCGGCGGTCCACTGCGGCAGCCGCCAGAATGGGTCCGCCAGGTTGAGCACGCGCGCGGCGAGCCAGAGCGGTGCCAGCAGCGTGCAGACGACCCACCAACGACCGCAGGACGCGCCGGTGGCGTCCGGCATTTCACGCCAGCGGCGGAGGAACATCAGGATGGCGAGCGGCGGCACATACCATCCGTAGTCATAATAATCTCCGTAACGCCATGCCTGTGAGCTCATCATGAACACGGGCAACCAGACCACCATCAAAAGCGTGACGATGCCTCTGGTGCCGGTGCTCGTGCGGGCTGGGGAAAAACTCATCTTTCTGATGATGCGGACGTGAGGCTCGCGGGGGCAGCCGCCACGAAACCCGGGAGTGGGGGACCAGGAGGGAAACGCAGGAAGCAACGCAATGCGAGCGGTTGTCCCAAATCGCGAAAAGTCAGGAATTCCATTCTCGGAGGCGTCCTCGCGATTTCAACGGCGACTTACTCGATCGTTGCGGAGTCCGCAGGCACGGACAGCGGCTGGGTGGAAGCTCTGCGTTTGTTCGACCTCTTCGGGAGCTCGTAGCGCTCGATCATGTTGTAAATCGTCCGGAGACTGATCTTGAGACGCTGGGCGGCCCTGCGCCTGTTTCCACCGCATGCTTCCAGCGCGGCCTGGAGCGTCAGTTTGTTGATTTCTTCAATACTGGAGGCTCCCAAATGAAACGCCGCATGATGCGCTCCGCCCAGCGGCTGTCGACTCATGACTGGAAAATCATCAGGACCGATCAACCCGTCGTCAGTACGGCTGACGGCATGTTCGAGGTTGTTGTAAAGCTCACTGAGATTACCCGGCCAATTGTGATCCATGAGCAAATCAAGGGCTTTGCGGGTCAGCGTGGGTCGCCGCAGCTTGCGGGTCACGCAGATGCGGGTGATGATGTTTTCGCACAGCAGGGGAAGATCCTCAAGACGCTCGGCCAGCGCAGGGACCTCGATGTGATAGATCGCCAGCGCATACCACAGATCCTTCCGGAAAGAGCCCTCTTTGACAGCTGCAAGAATGTCCGCGGAGGTCGAGCAGATCATCCGGCAGGCGCTCTGCTTGCCGGCACCCGTGGCCGGCTCCTCGCTGAGCCAGCTCAACAAGCGGTCTTGCGCCGCGGGATGGAGGCAATGGATGTTTTCGATATACAGGGTTTGTCCCCGGCATTTTTCAAGTTTGCCTCTCGCCCGGATCTGGCTGTCTCCAAGACTATCCAGCGGAGCTCCGAAAAGTTCCGCCTCGATCTGAGATGGAGACACCGTCTTCAAATTGATGGTCGTGTAGCCTTTCTGACTCAACCGGCCCCCTTTGTGGATGAGTTGGGCGAGACGGCCTTTACCGGTGCATTCTCCGCCGGTAATGACCACTGGAGACATCGTCTTGGCCGCGATTTTCACGATCTCCATCGCCTGCTGCATCCGGGGTGATTTCCACTTGCGCACGCCCTGAGGTGAGAAGGTGTCTGTCGGCGGGTCTCCGGACAGCCCCCGGTAAAGACTGATCGCGCCTTTGAGGGCGCTCATCAGGGAGACTGGCTCAAATGGCTTGATGAGATAGTTTTCGGCACCTGCTTTCATCGCCGTCACGGCGGACTCCACCGTTTCCTTGGCAGTGAGGACGAAACAAGGAAGA
Organism: Luteolibacter sp.; assembly: GCA_044240265.1. Taxonomy (GTDB): domain Bacteria; phylum Verrucomicrobiota; class Verrucomicrobiia; order Verrucomicrobiales; family Akkermansiaceae; genus Luteolibacter. The sequence continues at coordinate 5,112 of JBIHZT010000115.1, forward strand.
TTGTTGTAGATCCGCCGCCCGTTTCTGAGCGCTTCGATCCCGTCACCGTCAGGTAGGAAGAGATCGATCAACATGCCGCTGATCCGGGTTTCCCCGTGGAGAACCTCATTCGCTTCCGCTACGCTGTAGCAGGGCAAGGGGATGAGTCCGTCTTTTTTCAAGATGAGACAGAGCAAGTCGGAGGTCGTCCGGTCGTCTTCGAGGACGACCACGACTGATGAATCGCTCGATGGGTGTTTCGACGTCTCGCTGATGTGCATTGGGGCAAGGGGTGAAAGGGTGACAGCACGGCGACCATGAGGGTCGCTAAGCAAAGATTAAAGATTTTTGCGCAAAATATGCATTGTTGAAATGCAGCAAATGCATTTATTTTCGCGGGTTCAAAAGGCTCTTCAAGTAGGGTTTGGGGCGTTTTAAGGTATTGATGTTCAGTCAGCCGTGTATTTTGATGTCACCGAAGGACCGAAGATGCAGAATTTGCACATTTTTCTCGTGAATTGCCTTGAAGCAGATCGGCGGAAAGTTCTTAGATGCTTTTGACAGTTATATTACGGTCTTTTCTATTCCCCCCCGATCTCCAAATACACCTTTTTCGAAAACCTTTATATTTTAATCATGTTGAATTTTGTTTCCGCCAGTGCCCGTGTTGTCAACTCGCGGCGAGCGATCGCCGAGTGCCTGGAGATCGCCGGAGGTTCGCAACCTTTGAAATGTGATCTTTTGATGATTCATGCCTCGGTCGGTCATAATTTTCCAGAGCTCGCGGAAGAGGCCGGATTGCTAGCACCTGGTGCGAGGGTCGTGGGTGCTTCCTGCTGCGGCATCATCGGCCGGGAGGGTGTGAGTGAAACGATGCGGGATATTGCGATCATGGCCGTGACCGGCAAGGAGCTGGCCGCCGCCCATGTGGATGGCATCTTCGGCCACAACAGCCGCGACAAGGCGCGGGAGCTTGCCTTGAGCCTGAAGCGGGAACTGCCGGAGGTGAACATGGTCTATTTCATGGCTTCCGGTATCGACATTGCCAATGACGAGTGCATCGCGGCAATCGAGGAGGTGCTTGGACCGGAGGTCACGATTTTCGGAGCGACTTCCGCCGACAACATGTCCGGACTCACAAGCTATCAGATTTTCGGCGGAGAGGTCTACGAACACTCCGCCTGGATCGTTGGATTCGCGGATCCCGGTCTGGAAGTCATCACGGCCGCGAGCCACGGCTTCGTGGCCGTGGGAGAACCGCTGGTGGTTACCAAGGCGGATGGTCACCGGATCATCGAACTCAACCACAAGCCTGCTTGGGCTGAATACACCCGCCACCTGAGCCTTGATCCGGCATCCGAGTGTCGGACCACGATCCCGATCGGCGCACTGGCAGAGGAGCTGGATGGTGATCGCGCCGCCGAATACGGAAATTCGCATATTCTCCGGGCAGTGACCAGTCGCGAGGAGGACGGTGCGATGAACTACACGACTACCGTCCGCGAAGGGCTCCGTCTGTGGCTCACCGTGCGCGATGAAACGCGGATCTTCGAGGATCTGGACCGGATGACCTCCCGAGTCGTTGCTTTGGCCAATGACCGCGCGCCGGTCGTTGTTTTTCATGCGGATTGCCTGGCCCGTGGCCGTCATCTGTTCAACCGGATTCTCAAGGAGGAGCTGGTGTCGCGCATGCAGGCTCCCTTCATGGACGACGGTCAAACCCCGCCCTGGATCGGAATTTACGGTTTCGGTGAATTCGCGCGCCTGGGTGGCAAAAATGAATACCACAATTACACGACCGCCATTTACGCCATCTACCGAAGCAACCACCAAACGTAGCCACCCCCCCATGAGCCACGACCCTGAACCTTGCAAATCAGACTTTCCCAAGGAATTTACGTCCGAGGTGGCGCGCCTTAATGCGGAGAACGCAATCTTGCGAAGCCAGCTCGGGCAAGTCGTGCGCCTGAAGCAGGAGGCGCTGCAATTGAGTTATCGTTTGGATCAAGTGGTGATGCGGTTTGGTGCGATGCAGACCTTCATCCAAAAATCCCTGGCCGCCGACACGATGGAGGAGTTCGCACCGATCGTCTGTGAGTCGATCATCGATCTTCTGGAATGCGGGGTGGCGATTTATTGGTGTCTCAATCATGAACTGCCATTCAGGCAGAGGTTTTATCAATCCGGGCTGGGCGAGGTTTGCGATGGGGATTTGTGGGAGTTGAACAAGTGGGGACAGCGCTGGATGGATTCCAAACTGGAGGGAGGCTATCCGGCGTCCGGTAGCGAGCCCCCACCCGCGTCATTCTGTCTAGCCGACCGCTACCTGATAGAGCTGATCCGGGATCCCGGCGGTCAACCTCTGGCCTTGATCATCTCCGGCAATACTCCGCACCAGACGGAGTTTCAACTCGAGGGCAATGACTCCGCGGCAATGGTCTTCGAGACCTTTGCGAAGCAGGTGGGGGCCATGATCGTGGGCATCAAGCGGAACCAGATCATCCACCGCCAGATCGAGACAATCCTGACTTCCGAACAGCGCCTCAGCACCGCGCTTGCCAGCAGCAACGTCGGCTTCTGGGATTGGGATCTCTCACGCAACCGGGTCCACTATTCGGATGAATGGAAATCCCAACTGGGTCTCTCAGCGGATGAGGTCGGTGACACTCCTGAAGAGTGGATCACGAGGCTGCACCCGGATGATCGGGACCACGCGCTGGAAGTCGCCTCCACGTGTTCCATCACTCCTGACGGGAGCTTTGAACTCACGGTGCGGATGCGAGCCAAGAACCGCCGGTGGGTGTGGATCAACACCCGTGGCTTCAATCTATCCAAACCAGACTGTCCGGACAGGCGGATGATTGGAACCCACATCGATGTCACTGCTTTCAAAGCCATGGAGACACGGCTGATCAGGGCGGAAAGAAAGCAGCGTCTCGCGAGAGAGCTGGCGGAGCGTGAGAATCAGGCGAAAAGCTCGTTTCTAGCAGCCGTGAGTCATGAGATCCGGACGCCGCTCAATGGAATTCTCGGGACCTTCCAAATGCTGCGCATGGGGGAGGGGATGGGCGCCGACAAGATGTTGAGATTGATCGAGATGGGGGAGAGCTCGGGAATGTGGATGCTTAAGATCATCGGCGAGAGTCTGGACATCGCGCGGATCGAGGCAGGGAAGATCGAGTTGAATCCCGAAGTCGTGGACCTGCATTTGCTGTTGGAGGATCTGAGGTCGTTGAAGGCAAAGCGTGCGGCGGATTTGGAGCTGGAATTCCGCTTCAGCATCGCACCCGACGTCCCCCGCTGGGTCAGGGTGGATTCCGGGCGCCTTCGTCAAATCCTGGTGAATCTGCTCAACAACGCGTTCAAGTTCACACGGGAAGGCTTTGTCTCCTTGGAGGTTCGGGCTTGCCCCGCCGGCGCAACCGGCTCCCGCGGTGTGCGATTCAACGTGGTGGATTCCGGAATCGGCATATCAAGGAGTTTCGGGCGGATGATTTTCCAGCCGTTCACCCAGGCCATGAACAAGAGTCAGTCCAGCGAGCATGGAATCGGCTTGGGCCTCATGATCACCAAGGAGCTTGTCGGGTTGATGGGGGGGGAGATCAGTTTCTCAAGCAAACGCTCGCAAGG
>JBIHZT010000194.1:0-6761 GCA_044240265.1 Luteolibacter sp.
CCATGTCCAGTGTCCCGTCGGCATTGAGCCGGGCGATACGGCTGCGCAAGGAACCTAGGGAGAAATTGTTGGTGATGGGATAGATGATGTTGAAGCCGCCCCCGATCAGCACCTTGCCATCCGCCTGCAATGCTACACTCTGGACGATGCCGCTCGGATTGGGATGGAAGCCCATGTCGAGCGTGCCGTCGGCATTGAGCCGGGCGAAGTTGTTACGCGGGGTGGCGGTGGCCGCGCCGTTGGGCTGGAGCGTGCTGAAGTTGCCGCCGATCAGCACCTTGCCATCCGCCTGCAACGACAAGCAATTGACGCTGCCGCCGCTGGCGACGCCGTTAGCAGTAAGGCGGATCACATTGGGATCGAAGCCCTCGTCGAGCGTTCCGTCGGCATTGAGCCGGGCGATGCGATTGCGCGGGGTGGCGGTGGCCGCACCGTTGGGCTGGAGCGTGGTGAAGGGGCCGCCGAGCAGCACCTTGCCATCCGCCTGCACCGCCAGGCTGGAGACGGTGTTATTCGCATTGGGATCGAAGCCCTCGTCGAGCGTGCCGTCGGCATTGAGCCGGGCGATGCGGTTGCGCGGAGTGGGCGTGGCCGCGCCGTTGGGCTGGAGCGTGGTGAAGCTGCCGCCGATCAGCACCTTGCCATCCGCCTGCACGATCATCCTTGAGACGTTGCCGTCCGCATTGGGATCGAAGCTCGTGTCCAGGGTGCCGTCGGCATTGAGCCGGGCGATGCGGTTGCGCGTGGTGGCGGTGGCCGCGCCGTTGGGCTGGAGCGTGGTGAAGCTGCCGCAGATCAGCACCTTGCCATCCGCCTGCACCGCCAAGCCAACGACGGTGGTGGTGACGACGCCGGCGCTGTTGACGACGCCGCCGCCCGTATTGGGATCGAAGCCCATGTCCAGCGTGCCGTCGGCATTGAGCCGGGCGATGCCGTTGCGCGGCACTCCGAGCACGGAGGTGAAAATGCCTGAGATGATGGTCTTGCCGTCGGGCTGCACGGCCGTGCCATGGACTCCTGTGCCTTCGACACCAAGGTTCAGCGGATCGAGGGTGCCGGGTGGAATGGGCGCGAAGTTCGCGGTGACGTTCAGATTCGCCATCACGTTGGTGTCGGTGCGGGGGTTGGCGGCGGCACCGTCGCTCCAGTCCACGAAGTGGTAGCCGGGGGCCGGGACGGCGGTGACGGCGGTGCCAGCGGTGCCGAAGTCAACGGTCTGCGGCGTGCTGCCGGTGAGCGAGCCGTTGGCGCCCGCAGTGTAGGTGAGGATGTAACCACCGATGGCGAAATTGGCGGACACGCTGCGGTCTGCCATCACGCCGGTGTCGGTGCGTGGATTGGCAATAGCGCCGTCGCTCCAGTCCACGAAGTGATAGCCGGGAACTGGCACGGCAGTGACGGCCGTGCCAGTTTTGCCGTGATCAACGGTCTGTGGCGTGCTGCCGGTGAGCGAGCCGTTGGCGCCTGCCGCGTAGTTCAGCGTGTAGGTGTTGATCGCGAAGGTCGCGGTCACGTTCACATTCCATATCGCGTTGGTGTCGGTGCGCGGGTTGGCGGTGGAGTTGTCGCTCCAGCTCACAAAGTGGTATCCGGTGGCTGGGACGGCGGTGACGGCGGAGCCGCTGGTGTTGTAGTTGACCGTCTGCGGCGTGGTGCCGGTGATCGAGCCGTTGGCGCCGGCGGTGTAGTTGAGGATGTAACCACCGATGGCGAAATTGGCGGTCACGCTGCGGTCTGCCATCACGTTGGTGTCGGTGCGCGGGCTGGCGGTGGAGCCGTCGCTCCAGTCCACGAAGTGGTAGCCGGGGGCCGGGACGGCGGTGACGGCGGTGCCGCTCGCGCCGTGGTTGAGGGTCTGGGGAGTGGTGCCGGTGAGCGAGCCGTTGGCGCCCGCAGCATAGGCCAGAGTGTAGCCACCGGTGGCGAAGTTCGCGGTCACGCTGCGGTCTGTCATCACGCCGGTGTCAGTGCGTGGGTTGGCGGCGGAGCCGTCGCTCCAGTCAACGAGGTGGTAGCCGGGGGCCGGGACGGCGGTGACGGCGGTGCCAGCGGTGCCGTAGTCAACGGTCTGCGGCGTGCTGCCGGAGATCGAGCCGTTTACACCTGCGGTGTAGGTGAGGGTTAAGGGGGCCACCACCACCACGGTGCGGGTGGTGCTGCGGGTGCCGCCCAGGAAATTGGTGGCACGGTAGGTCACGACGTAGCTCCCGGGCGTGTGGGTATCCACGTTGCCGCTGACCGTGGCAGGCAGATAGACATTCGCGGGAATGGTCGTCTGGCCATAGGAATTATCTCCCCACGCGACGACCGTCCCGTCGCTGCGCAGCGCCAGACTGTCATCCTCGCCCCCGGCAAGGGCCACTACGTTGCTCAAGCCGGCGGGGATGGTCGTCTGGCCAGAGATATTACCTCCCCACGCGGCGACTGTCCCGTCGCTGTGCAGCGCCAGACTGTGCTCCCGGCCCGCAGCAATGGCCACCACGTTGCTCAAGCCGGCGGGGATGTTCGTCTGCCCATAGGAATTATTCCCCCACGCGACGACCGTCCCGTCGCTGCGCAGCGCCAGACTGTGATACGCGCCAGCGGAAATGGCCACCACGTTGCTCAAGCCAACGGGGAGGGTCGTCTGGCCATAGATATTGTTTCCCCACTCGACGACCGTCCCGTCGCTGCGCAGTGCCAGACTGTGATACCGGCCCGCGGCAATGGCCACCACGTTGGTCAAGCCGGCGGGGATGGTCGTCTGGCCATTGCTATTGCCTCCCCACGCGGCGACTGTCCCGTCGCTGTGCAGCGCCAGACTGTGCTCCCAGCCCGCAGCAATGGCCACCACGTTACTCAAGCCGTCGGGGATGTTCGTCTGCCCATAGTAATTGTCCCCCCAGGCGGCGACCGTCCCGTCGCTGCGCAGCGCCAGACTGTGATACGCGCCAGCGGAAATGGCCACCACGTTGCTCAAGCCGTCGGGGATGTTCGTCTGCCCATAGTAATTGTATCCCCAGGCGGCGACCGTCCCGTCGCTACGCAGCGCCAGGATGTAACTCCGGCCTGCGGCAAGGGCACTGGGACCGGAGAACGCGCCCGACTCCGTGTAGGTGCTGTTGGCCGCCATGGTCACCGTCGCCGGCCCGTTCAACGTGACCGTGGGCACTGCGGGAGGATTGACGGCGAAGATGGCGCTCACATTCACGTCTGCCATCACGGGTGTATCGGTGCGCGGATTGGCGGTGGAGCCGTCGCTCCAGTTGACGAAGTGGTAGCCGGTGGCGGGGACGGCAGAGACGGCGGTGCCGCTGTTGTTGTAGTTGACCGTCTGGGGCGTGGTGCCGGTTAGCGAGCCGTTGGCGCCGGCGGTGTAGATCAGGGTGTAGGTGTTGAGGGCGAAGTTTGCGGTGACGCTGCGGTTGGCCGTCACACTGGTGTCGGTGCGAGGGTTGGCGGTGGAGGCGTCGCTCCAGTTGACGAAGTGGTAGCCGGTGGCCGGGACGGCAGTGACGGCGGTGCCGCTGGCGTTGTAGTTGACGGTCTGCGGCGTGGTGCCGGAGATCGAGCCGTTGGTGCCTGCCGTGTAGGTCAGGGTGTAGGTGTTGATGGCGAAGTTGGCGGTCACGCTCACATTCGTCATCACGTTGGCATCGGTGCGGGGGTTGGCGGTGGATCCGTCGCTCCAGTTCACAAAAGAGCAGCCGGTGGCCGGGACGGCGGTGACGGCGGTGCCGCTGGCACCGTGAATGACCGTCTGAGGCCTGGTGCCGGTGAGCGAGCCGTTGGCACCCGCAGTGTAGGCCAGAGTGTAGCCACCGGTGGCGAAATACGCCTTCACCGTCAGATTCTGCGTCACATTCGTGTCGGTGCGCGGGTTGGCTTTGGAGGCGTCGCTCCAGTTCACAAAGTGGTAGCCGGTGGCCGGGACGGCAGTGACGGCGGTGCCGTTGCCGGTGGAGAACACAGCCTGAGTCGTGGTCCCGGAAAGGGTGCCGTTGGGGATGGTGTCCAAGACATAAGTGAGCTTGAGCTGGGCGGTGGCCTGGATGGCGAAATCGTAAGGGTTCTCGTTACTGTCGTTGTTGGCGATCGAGAGGGTCGCGTCATGGATCCCGCCAAAGGTCGGAGTCCAGGTGATCACGACGGTGGTGGATGCGCCCGGCGCCACCGAGGCCGCCGGTTGCGTGGTCACCACGAAATTCCCCGGATTGGCCCCGCCAATGACGGCACGGGTAGTGCCGGTGAGGTTGAGGTTATCTCCAGGGGTGGTGCTGGTGTTTTTGATCGTGAAGGTCTGGGCGAGATTTCCCGCAGCGACCGTCTGCACGCCAAAGAAAGTGCGGTCGGCGACGGAAGGAGTGCTGTCCCCATCGACGATCTCGGTGGTATTCCAGAGGACTTGGATTTCGGCCGCTTGGGCGGACGGGGTGAAGTGGGACAAGAACCCCGCCGCCAGCAGCACAGCAGACAGGCACAGCGGACGCAGGATTTTGCGGAACAGGGTTGAAACCGGGGTAGAGTTCAAATTCACTCGGCCTACCAATACGTCCAGCTTTCCAAACCCAGCGAAATTTGACGAATCCGGCCAAAGGACTGACGAATCCGCGCCGCATGGCAGAAAACGCCCCAACCCGGTTCAGCGCCCGTTGCGGAGTCGCTCCTTCAACCGCTGCGGGGAGGCGGACGTGGCCAAAGAGGCGCGCGAGCGTGTCCGGGCGCTGGAAAACTGACTGCGGGGGCGACGGAAGTGGAGGACTGTGGCTAGGACTCTTCGCTCTTAGAGGACGTGACGGCCGCACTTTCGCGAAGGACTCGATAACAGCCTGGCGCTCCGATCGTTACCGTCGCGCCGATGAACATTGCCGTTTTCATTAGTTGCCCGCGTTCGAATAGGTGCGAAGGAAGAGTTTGATGTCCTTCACGCTGGCGGCGAAGTTGTTTAGGCCCGCTTGCTCGTCTTTGAGCAGGGTATGGGCGGGGATGACGATCTTCCATTGGCTGTTCCAGACGCTGCGGCCGATGAGCCGGGCGTTGGTGAAGACCGTCGGCAGGGAGCCGTCCTCGTAGATCGCGGGATCCGCCACCATCCGGAAGGCCTGGTGCTTGCGGATCACCCACGGCCGTTCGGCAAAGGTGTCGTTCGGGCCGAAGAACTGCGTGGTGTTGAAATCACTGGCTCCCAGGTTGTAGGGCAGCGGCAGGGCCTGATCGATCACCTGCCAGCTGCGGACGTCGCCGGTGTCGCCCATCGGCGTGCGCATGAAATCATTGCCGCAAGGGATCAGATAGGCATACGGCGTCGCGCTGAGCGCATCCTTAGCGGTGGATTCCCCATCCACCATCCCGACGTAGCCGGGCAAGGCCACGCCGACGGCGGCGATCTTGGTGGCGAAGTTACTCTGGCTGTAGGCATGGTCTCCGGCGGCGAGATCGAGGCCGAAGAAATTCTTGCCGTCCTCCACGGTGGTGCTGAAGGGGATGATGAAGCCGGGAATCGCGCTGCCATCGGCTTTTTTCAGCCCGCGGCAATAGGCAGCCACCTGCGGGTCAGACAGGACGTTGGGCACGATGTGCTGCTCCAGCGTCTGCTGCCAGGCTTTGTCGGAACTAGCGTTGGATAGCTCGGCTTCAATATTGGCCGTTATGTTCTCGGCCCTTTCTTCCGGGCTGAGGGTCCCGGCGATTTCGCTGAGAATCTCCACATGGGGCAGGATGCGGAACAGCTCCTGACGCAGCGAGAACAGCGTGTTGTAGTGATCCGGATTGTTGATCCCGAGGCGGCCTTCGGCGACGGCAAAGTCCGCGTTGAGCTGGGCCATGGTGCCCGCCAGCCCGGCATCGCCGAGGGTGCTGGTGGTGGCTTGCGGCTCGCCGCCGGTGAGGTCTCCCAGCGAGCGGGAGGCGACGAGGCGGTTGATCACCGCTTGTCCCTGCGGGGTGCCGAGCAGGCCGGTTTCGTAGTCGTAGCTCTTGGCCGCCAGGTAGCTGTAGCGCCCCGCGACGTCGAACAAGGTCCGGTATTGCACCAGCGCTTCGTTGCGGAAGGTGCGGAAGGTCAGGTCCTTGGTGCGGTAGCCATTGATCACGGCGGCGGCGCGCTGGCGCATGGTCTCCCGCCGCAACCGAATCGTCTCCCCGGCCACCCGCAGGTTCTGGATTTTTTGGGTGGCGGTGGCGTAGCCGATGGCCAGCTCGGTGAAGCGGGTGTGCATCCCGATCAGCTCGCGGTAGGTCTGCTCGAATTCATACGCGGCCTGCAGTTCCTCCTGGGAGAGACCGGTGGCCAAGAGCTTATAGTCCCACTGAAGTTCCAGAAATCCGCCCAGCGATGCTTGCAGAAGGCGAGCAGCACTATTTGCAGTTTGGGCTGAAGAATAAAGTCCTCCCTTTGTAATATTGACCGCCGTTTTCGCAGCCCCTCGCCCCGCAGAAGTCACATCATTTGCAAATCCCACCGAAAGGGGGAAAAACGCCGACACGCTATCTCCAAGATCTGCGACGAGATCACCAGCCATGGCAAGGCCTTCTCCGACCGATTCCAGAACCGCCGCCGCAGTATCGTTTGCGATCCTCGCACCACCGATGAGCGTAAGGGAATCTTTCTGATCGGTGTGCGTGGTCACCAAACCCTCAAAAACCTCTTTCTCCCGATCGAAGCGCGCCTTCAAATTATTCAGATCGTCTCGGGCCCCCAGGAGCGCGACTTGGGCGAGTTGCGCCTCGACCAGGGCGTCCTGCAGGGCACCGGTGTAGGGCCGCTTGCCCAGCGCGGTGCC
>JBIHZT010000117.1:0-8681 GCA_044240265.1 Luteolibacter sp.
TACGAACATTGTTATCCGACCGATGCCCGCAAGAGCATCGCCAACCCCGATAAAAAAGTCCGCCTCAACCGCATCCATCTCGAAGAGGACGTCGCGAAATCCACCCACCTCGGGAACTCCTCGCTCATCGACTTCAACCGCGCCGGCACGCCGCTGATGGAAATCGTCACCGAGGCCGACCTCGAATCCGGCGAGGAAGCCTTCGCCTACGTCCGCTCGCTCCAGATGATCCTCCAACAAGGTGGCGTCTCCGATGCCGACATGGAAAAAGGCCAGCTCCGCTGCGACGTGAACATCTCGCTGCGGAAGAAACCCGAAGAACCACTCGGCCAGAAAGTGGAGCTGAAGAACCTCAACTCCATCTCCGCTATCCGCCGCGCCATCCACTTCGAAATCCAGCGCCAGACCGAAGACATGGACCGTGGCATCCCGCAAATCCAGTCCACCCGCCGCTGGGACGACGACCGCGGGGAAACCCAGATGATGCGCACCAAGGAGGATGCGCACGACTACCGTTACTTCTCCTGCCCGGACCTGCTGCCCATTCAGACCGCACCCTTGTTAGCCAAAGTCCGCCCGCTCGTCCCCGAGCTGCCGCACGAACTCTCTGCCCGTTTCGAAAACGACCTCGGCGTCACCGCCTACGATGCCGCCGTGCTCTCTTCCGACAAATACCTCGCCGCCTATTTCGAAGCGGTCACCGGTGCCGCCATCCCCGGCAAGAAAGTCGCTAACTTCATCATCAACAACCTGTTGGGAACTCTCAACGAGCGCTCGCTCGGCATCGCCGATTGTCCGGTCGCGCCCGAGAAACTCCGCGCCCTGCTTCTGCTGGTGGAAAACGGCACCCTCGCCGCGAGCCAGGCCAAGGAAGTCTTCACCGTGCTCTTCGACAGCCCGGAAAAAGACCCCGCCGCCATCGCCGACAGCCTCGGCTTCAAACCCGCCGAAGCCGGCGAGCTTGAAGGCCTCGTCGACCAGGTCATCGCCAACAACCCGTCCGAGGTCGAAGCCGTGAAAGCCGGCAACGAGAAGCTGCTTAACTTTCTAACCGGCCAAGTCATGAAGTCCGCCACCACCAAGCCCAACCCCAAGCAAGTCACCGAACTGCTGCGGGCGAGGCTGTTATGAAATTTTTTTCATAAGTGCCGTGATTAACCCGGCCTCAGAATCTGCGGATCATCCTGAAGAACCGTCGTCGTTGGAGTTGAAATATGATCCGAACGATCCGTGGCGTTTGATGGCGGGCGCCTACTGGGCGAAGATGACACCCGGAGAAGTTCTGGCCGACTTCATGCGCAACTAAGGCAGCCAGAAAGAAGAATGGCCGGACTTCGGCGTCCGATAATCCCGAATGGACGAGACGTCCGTTTCCCTTACTTCAGCAGTTCGCTCAACCGCTTTTCCAACAGCTCCGTGAGTTGCTGCGCCCCGCCCTTTGCGGGGATTTTCCCGTTGGCGAGCATCTCACTGACAGGAATCGGCTCCCCCGCGGTGACGCGGGCGGTGCGGTGGATCGGATAGGTGGGAAATCCGAAGAGGTCCTCCTCCAGCTTCAGCAGTGTCTCCGCCCGGCGGTCGAGCGTGGGATCGACCAATAGATAGTCGCCGATGTAGCTGTGCGCCTGCAAGGCGGTGAAGACCCGGTCGAGGTCGTCCAGCAGCAATTCCTTCTCCTCCGGCGTCGGTGGTTTTTCCGCATCCAGCAAGCGGCGGCGGATGCGGTAGCGCAGCGCCCGGACGCGTTCCGGCGGTGTCACCGCCTTGGCATCGCGCGGGTAGCGGCCTTCCACGAGCGTGAGCAGGGTTTCGCAAAGATGGGTGAGGCGTTCCTGGACGCCGTCCGAGCCGGCATAACCAAGATACTCGGTTTCCTTGAGCGCGAGGATGCCGGTGCCGAGGCGGTGAATGCGGTCGTCCACCGGCATCAAGGGTTTCGGCGTCCAGCCGATCCGGTCTTCTAACTTCGAAAGCCGGTCGCAGAAAGTCGTCTCCACCGCTGGATCGTGGAAAAACCGTAGGCCCACCGGCACGAGGAACGCACCTTTTCCGGCAGGCATGCGTCCGGCCACTTTGAGCAAAATCGACGCCACGCCTTCGTTGAGCGGATCCAGCCGCCGGTGGTGGTGATAGATCTCGCCCTCGGGAAAGATGACCAACGGGTCGGTGCTGGATTCCAACAGGTTGATCGCCGTCTTGATGGCGGATAGATCCGGCCCGTCTCGGTCCACCGAGAAGACGCCCATGCTTTGCAAGGCCCACGAGGCGGTGGGGCTGACTTCGAAAATCTCGCGCGCCGCCATGAACAACGCCCGCATCCCGTGGCGATGGGTTAGCTCCATGACCACGTGCGGATCCGAGTGGTCGGAATGATTCGGCGCAAGCAACAGCGCATGCCCGGCCTCGTTGAGCTCGCGCACGCGGTGGAATCCCTCCGCCTCGATTTTTCCGATCCGGTATTTTCGGTCGAGATGCACCGCCCGGTTCAGCGCGAGGCCGAGCGGGCGCAACCAATGCCGCAACTTCGGGGGGCGGAACGTATAAGGCAGGTCGTTGCGAAGTCGGCGCATGGGCTTTTTTATCCTGTGAACGCGGAAAATAAAGGGCTGATTATCGATTACCACCAAGATCATGAGCGCATCCAAATACCTATCACTGGTTCATCCAGGTGAGATTCTACTCGAGGAATTCGTCAAGCCGATGGGGCTGAGCCTTGTATCGGTATCCCGCTCGACCGGTATTCCGGCTTCGCGTCTTGCCGAGATCACGCAATGCCGGCGCAGCTTGAGCGCCGAGACTGCACTGCGACTCGCGAGGTTTTTTGGCACTTCCGCCGCATTCTGGATCGGGCTGCAAGCCGAGCACGGTCTGGAAGTGGCCGAAAGATCCATGGGTGATAGAATCAAGCGGGAAGTGGCCTCGATCGTCTCGTAAGAATTCAACAATCCGCGCTGTGTCCCCTGCCATCCGCGCTTCCACCAGCCTTCCCAGCCGACTCTTACCACCATGCCATGCATACGACCGTTCCCGCGCCGCCTAGCTCGTCCAGGAAATCCTCGAAGAATTCCGTCACGCAACCTGCAAGGTCGAACCCGGCACCGCCCCTAATATCATCCACAGCTACGGCGTCACTTTCGAGGCGCTCGATGGGAAAATCCCCGCGCCAGGCGAGGTGCCAGCGGGTCCAGTCACAACGTGGACCCCGAAAATTCCATTCATCTCCCGTTCAAATTATTGTCAGGAGTCCTCCTGACCGATGGGAAGATTGATGATCAGTGGCAGGTTACGTTCACGACCGCTGGTGTCGGTTTTTTCAATGGATCGCTTGACGTATCCCTGACCAAACTCAAATGAAGATGCCGATCAAGCCGTGAGTGGCAACCGGCGATCACGTCCCATTTTGCATTCGGGCTCGCTACCGCTGGTGCCACCACTCACCGTTCTTTCTCAAGGGCGTTGATTCCTTCGGCCTTCTTTCGAGTATTTTGGAACGAGCGCGCCATCTTACCACACGGTGGAGCGGGCAGGGGATTTCATCAAAAGCCTCAACAGCTCGGTGAAGAACCGCATCCGTCGCGGGCTTGGAAACTCAGGCGGTTGCGATTGCGAAGTTGCCCGGAGGACGCGGGGCGATGATGGGAATCACGGCGTGAGCGTGAAGCGGAGCCGCAGCATCTGGCGTGCCTCGCCATCTAGCAGCAGGCCGTTGTCGACGAGGATGGTTCCGAGAGCGCCGAGTTTGAAGCGGCCGCCGGCGGAAGCGAGCAGGGTGTAGGTGACGTTGTTGCCGTCGTTCGGATCGGTGGTGACGAGCGAGCCGACGGCGGTGTTGGTGGCGCTGTTTTCGGGGACGAGCGGCACGGCACCGGACCACTGGATATCGGTGGGGCCGTTGAAACCGGCGGGATTGACCGTCAGGGTGAAGGCGACCGGAGCGGAACTGGCGGAACCGTCGGTGGCGGTGAGGGTGATCAGCGCTGAGCCGGAGACGCCCGTCACCGGTGTGAGGGTCAGCACCCGGGCCGCGCCGGTGCCGCTGGAGGTGATGTTCGCCGCCGGGATGAGAGTTGGATTTCCCGAGGTGGCGGAAACGGTCACAGAAGCGGCGGCGCTGTCGATGTCGGCAATATTCAGCGGAAGGGCGAGCGGGACTCCGTAGTCGGTGACTTGATTGGCGATGACTGGGATGGAGGGCGGATCGTTGACCGGGGTCACGGTGAAGGTGACGCTGGTGGTCGCGGTGAGCCCGCCGCCATCGGTGACGGTGATGCCGATGGTGGCCGAGCCGCTGGCATTTGCGGCGGGCGTCAGGGTGACATTGCGGCTGCTGCCGGAGCCGCCGAAAACAATCCCGGCGAGTGGAACGAGGACGGGATTGGTCGTGCTGCGCGAGAGGCTCAGCGAACCGGTGGCGGTCTGACTGTCACCCATGGTGAAGGGAACCGTGAGAACGGTGTCCTCGGGCGTGCTTTGGGAAACGATGCCGGTGATGGTGGGTGCGGTATTGGTGATGTCACCGCTGGTGCCGTTGCCGGTGTTGGTGGCATTGTCCTAGGTGACGCTGGGGTTGGCGGATTCCTCACCGGTCGCGGCGTAGCTGAAGGTCTGGCAAGTGAACTCGCGGAAGTTGAGATTGATACTTTCCCTCAGGCGGTCGAGCTCTCTATTTCCTCCTGGCGAGTGCCCGGTCACCTGGACATCATTGAGCTGAAACGTGACCACCGGGCGTTCGTTCCCATTTGAGTCGTTTTCGACAAACGCGAAACGGGCGGTCGGGATTTGTTCGCCGTTGAGCAGGTGAAGCAGCAAGTCGGGCGTTGCCAGGTCTGTGTATTTGAGAACCCCGATGTCTTGGATATTTGGAGCGCCCGCCGTCAGGACCGTCGAGGTCGAGGAAGCGCCGAAACTCATGGAGAGCACGTCGATTTCCCCCTCGTGACCCTTCGTGGTCGACTCGCCTTTGATTTTACCGTCGTCGAGCTTGAGGAAAATCGAGAGGGTGGCCTGGCTGTCGATGACGAACCACGGCAGGCCGAGAAGCGCCGCCAACGCGCATCAGCGCAGCCACGCGGAGGAGCTACCCCGGCGGCCGTCGTGATTGTCGGGCAGTGAATTCACGGCAGACGGTTGGACTTGGAAAAGGAATTCACTATTGCTCCACGTTCTCCACGATATTCCAACTCGCCGGGATGGCGTCCCCCGCAGTACCGTCCGCATTTTTGGGAGTGTAGGAGAAGGTGAAACTGGCGAAATTCAGCGACACGTTTTCTGTGAGTTTGTCCTCACCTCCGCTGCCACCCGTGGAAAGGCTGGTGACGAGGACTTCCTTCATGTCCAGCTTGATGTAGTCGATGGGAGTCGTGCCCGCCTTCCTGACGACCAGACTGGCTTCGGCGAAGTGGGAGCCCTTGAGCGCCCCCAGCAAAAGCGCCGGTGATGATATGTCGACATATTTGGTGACGGAAAGATCCTGGACGTTGGCCTTGCCGGCACCCCCACCACTGCCAAGGTGGATCTTGCCGCTATTGCTCGCGCCCCGGCTCCAGGCGAGAACGTCGATCCAACCTTTGCTTCCCGGATAGATCTTGTCAGTGGATTCCCCCTTGATGTCCCCGACTTTGAGGAACATGTCCACCGCCACCACGCCACGGCCAAAAGCGACACTCCCGCTAGATTCAGGCAGAAATGAATTCTCCCCTGCGCCCGTCCCGGCAGCCGTGTCAGCCCGTGGGCGTAGGCGTAGCCGCAGAGCAGCAGCACCTGGAAAAACAACATGCACGTCGTCCACACCGCCGGAGTCCCGCCGAACCAGGGCAGCAGCACCTTGCCCATCAGCAGTTGCAGCATGAACAACAGAAACGCCGAGAGAAAGGTGACGGTGGCGGGGAGCATGGCGCGGACACTTGACCACACGGGCTTCATGCCGGACGGCCTCCTGCAAATGTCCGGGAACTCAGGGAAATCGGCAAGCATCATTCAGGTTCTCGCGGCCGTCCTCGTCGTCGGTTCCGTCTGGCTGCATTTCAGCGAGCGCGACCAGCAGCTCGAAAAACACATCGCGCTCCTTGAGGCGGATGCCAAAGCGCTCGCCCCGCTCTCGAAGGTCATGCGCGGCTTCCAACCGAACCGCGCCACTCCCCACGCCTACGAGGCGCTCCAAGCCACCGGACCGGCGAACGCCCCGGAACCGGGTGCCGACAGCGCGCTGGCATGGTGCCCGGCTGCCGAAGACGGAGGAATGGAATAGCTCGAACTCAGCTACGAAAAACCCGTGCTCACCGGAGAAGTCCGCATCCACGCCTCCTTCATTCCCGACGCGGTCGTGCGCGTTCTCGGCGGCACGGATGAGGGAAATCTACGGGAGTTGTGGACGGGAACCGGCCCGGCCGAACCGATTCACTCCACTGACATTTCCCCGCCAGCGGAAATCTCCCGCATCAAGCTGGAGCTCGACACCGCGAAGGTCCCCGGCTGGAACGGGATCGACGCCGTCGCGCTCATCGATCAAGGGGGAACGCCTGCCTGGGCGCACGCCGCGACCAGCAGCAGCGTCTGGAGCAAGCCGGCCAATCCGCCCGCCAAATAGACCGGCGCGGCTCACGTTTCTATCGCATCATGAAACCCTGAACCGGATCAACGGGCGGTCTCACTGATCCGCCGCCGCGCGCACGTCCTGAATGATGAGCTGCAGGGTCGTCCGCCCGCGGAAGGTGTTTCTATCAATCGTGAAGGCGATGTCCCATGGCGGATCGGGCAGGGGATACTCGCCGCCACCGAAGAAGACGGCGTCCTGCTCGTGGTAGCCTTGGCGGAGCATGAAGCGCAGGTGGTTGTTCTTCATGTGCAGCGGCGAGCGGCTGAGGCCGATCCCGCGGGAAATGAAAACGGGCTGGGGGTTGCCGCTGCCGAAGGGTTGCAGCAGATCGTAGCTGGATAGAAATTCCAGGGAGAGCTGGTCGAAGGAGATTTCCGCATCGTACATCAGCTTGGGCAGGCGTTGCTCCGGGTTGCTGTTATTTAAAACATACTCGGCGAAACGGGTGCGGAAGCGATCGAGGTTTTCCTCGCGGATCGAGAGTCCGGCGGCCATCGCGTGGCCACCGCCGGCGATGAGGTCGCTGTCGCAGGCGCGGATCGCCTCGACCAGTGAGATGCCTTCGATGCTCCGGCCGGAGCCTTTTCCGACGCCATCCTCGTCGATGGCGATGATGAAGGTGGGTTTGTGGTATTGGCGCATCAACCGCGAGGCGACGATGCCGACCACGCCGTGATGCCACGCGCGCGAACCGAGCACGATGACCGGATCGCGCAGTGGATCGAAATCGCGGGTGAGCATTTCCACGGCCTCGCGCCGGATGAGTCCTTCGTGGGTTTGACGCTCTTTGTTATAAGCGTCGAGTTTTTGGGCGAGTTCGTGGGCGAGGCGGCGGCAGTCGGTGGTGAGGGTCGCCAGCGCGTCCTCCGGCACGTCCATCCGCCCGGCGGCGTTCAGGCGGGGGCCGATGCGGAAACCGACGTCCATCGAAGTTGCGGTGCCGTTCATGCCGGTGACTTCCTGCAGTGCGCGCAGGCCGGGATTGAGCGTGCTGGGCAGGTGTTTCAGCCCGTGGCGCACCATCAGGCGGTTTTCGCCGATCATGGGGACGATGTCGGAAATGGTCGCGACCGCCACCAGGTCCATCAGTTCCTTGAGATCGAGATCCACCGGGCGGGTCTTCAAGAGGGCGTGGCCGAGTTTGAAAACGACACCCGCGGCGCAGAGGTAGGTGAATTCAGTGCCGCACTTGGGATTCACCAGCGCGCAGCAGTCCGGGATTCCCGTGAGATCCGGTTCGTGGTGATCGACAATCAGCACGTCGACGCCGTCGGCCCGCAGTGCGGCGACTTCGTTGATCGAGACCGTGCCGCAATCCACGGTGATGAGTAGATCCGGCTTCGGTCCCTCGGACATGCAGCGGGCCAGCGCCGCGGTGCTCAGTCCGTAGCCTTCGGGGCCGCGGCGCGGGATGAAATAGCGTGGCGTCAATCCGTAGGCCATCAGGATCCGCCGCATGAGCGTGATCGAGGTGACGCCGTCCACGTCGTAATCGCCGTAAATGCAGACTTTTTCGCCGTTGTCGATGGCGTGAAGTACGCGCTCGACGGCGTTTTTCATGTCGGGAATCAGAAACGGATCCGCCAGGTCGCGGAGTCGCGGGCGCAGGTAGCCCTCCAGATCCACGCCGGGCGGAAGGCCCCGCTGGCGGATCAGGTGCTCGAGGATGGGTGGGAATGTGCCCGAAGAACCGTTCGTGTTTTTTTCAAACGGTTCACCACGCGCAATCCATTTGAACGGCTGGGCTCGCATGAAGTGACGCGGACCGTAGAGGGGGATGCCGCCCGGACACAAGATCGGAAACGAAAACCGTGAAAATGTGACCGAAGTGACTGGCGGAAAGCGGCAAGTTCCAAGTTTTCAAGCGCCGGATTTTGATTACGGTCCGGCCATGTCGCTGCTCGAACGTTTTCTGGATCCCGCTTTCGTCTCGCTGAAAATCTGCGGAGTGACCACGCGGGCCGACGCGGAGCGGCTCGTGGCGATGGGGGTGGATGCCCTGGGGGTGAATTTCTGGCCCAAGTCGAAACGCTATCTGCCGCCGGAAGATGCCGCCTGGTTGCGGGATCTGGCCGGGAAAATCCTG
>JBIHZT010000118.1:0-8672 GCA_044240265.1 Luteolibacter sp.
CCTATCCCGTCTTCTCGCCCCGGAACTCCCATACTTTTCCCTTGAAGACCCGGACACCCGGGCTTTCGCCACTGAAGACCCTCGGGCCTTTCTGCGCCATGCTGCGGATGGAGCCATCCTCGACGAGGTCCAACGAGTCCCCGAACTCTTCTCTTATCTTCAGGGGATCGTCGATTCCGACCGGCGGATGGGACGCTTCATCCTCACCGGTTCCAGTCAGTTCCAATTGATCGAGGCGATCACCCAAAGCCTCGCCGGGCGGGCATCCATGCTCACCCTTCTGCCCTTCTCCATGGCGGAACTCCAGGCCGCCGGCCGCGCGCCGTCCTCGGTGGACGAACTGCTTCACGCCGGGCTCTTCCCACCGATCTACGACCGCCCCGTTGAACCCACCCTCTGGCTGCAGGACTACATCGGCACCTATCTGGAGAGGGATGTGCGGCAAATTCTCAAAATCCAGGATCTCGCTGCCTTTCAACGTTTCGTCCAGCTCTGCGCCGGACGCATCGGCCAGTTGGTCAACATCAACTCCCTCGCATCGGATACCGGCATCACTCGCGTCACCGCAGAGTCGTGGCTCTCCGTCCTCCAAGCCAGCCACTTGGTTTTCCTGGTCCAGCCCTGGTTCACCAATCTCAACAAGCGTCTCATCAAGACCCCGAAACTCTACTTCTGTGATCCCGGCCTCGCCGCGTGGTTTGTCGGTGTCCGCAACACCAGCCACATCACCGCCCATCCACAACGCGGAGCCCTTTTTGAAAACTGGGTCATGACCGAACTGCTCAAAGCCCAGACCAATCGAGGCCTCAAACCCTCGCTTCACTTCATCCGCGACAAGGAAGGCCACGAAATCGACGCCTTCATCGAAACCGCTCCCGACACCTTCCAAGCCGTCGAAATCAAATCAGGGGAAACCATCGCCTCCGACTTTTTCACCGGCCTCGATTACTGGCGCGGCAAACTCACCCGCCAAACGCTCACCCCATGGCTTGTCCACGGAGGCACCGCCCATCAGCAGCGTGAAAAAGGTACCGTCCTTCCTTGGAACGACCTAACACCACTCATTTCCGCCCTCTCCCACTGATCACTTTCCACTTCTTCAAATGACCTTCCCCTCCACCGCTGCATCTACCTGACCCACTTCATTCTGGCTGTAACCCACAGGTTCCTGTGCTTGGCAAAAACTGGACCTGCAATAAGCGGGGTAGCGAATGGGCGACTCCCACTGCCGCCAGTAAGGACTCTGCCGACCTGCTTCCCGAATCAGTTTGTGAATCCGCAATCATCCGCTAACCAGAAGGAATGTGCCTTCAAAGCAAATTTTGCGGTCCAGCAGCGGCCCCGAAATCCGCTGGCGGTAGTTCTCGATCTGGCGGAAGGTGCGGCGGCACTGGCGTGCCGCAATTCCCCCAGAATTTCCCCGGTAACCGCATGGGTGTGGGTTCCGTTTTCAGTGACACCAGCATGAAATCTGGAAGCCTTGGACAATGGCAAGATTTGGTTAAGACCACGGGAGCCATGCCTGAAAAGCTGTTGTGGTTGTGGTGGGGAAAGGCATAATTCGTGACTTTGTTGGGATTCTTAGCGCGATCTTAACGCGTCCTGCCCCATACTTAGCAATCTCTCCCGGATATTTCCGACACGCTGGCGGCAGGATGAAACCACGTTCTTCGCTTCTCGATCCCAATCTCCTCAAGGGCGCGCTGATCCCGAGTCTTCGCAAGCTCGATCCGCGCATCCAGTGGCAGAATCCCGTCATGTTCACCGTGTATGTGGGAGCCATTCTTTGCACCGCGCTGCTGATCCGTTCGGCGGACCTGTTCGAGATCCAACTCGTCGTCTGGCTTTGGTTCACGGTGCTCTTCGCGAACTTCGCCGAAGCCTTGGCCGAGTCGCGGGGCAAGGCGCAGGCGGATGCACTGCGCTCGATGCGCGTCACCACTCCAGCCCGCAAATTCGACGGAAAGAGCGAAACCTCGGTGTCCGCCAGTGATCTTCGCCCCGGCGATCTGGTGGTTTGCGAGGCGGGCGATGCGATCCCATCGGACGGCGAGATCATCGAAGGAATCGCCTCCGTCGATGAATCGGCAATCACCGGCGAATCCGCACCCGTCATCCGCGAGTCCGGCGGCGACCGCTCCGCAGTCACGGGCGGAACACGCGTTCTATCCGACCGCATCGTGATCAAGGTGACCTGCGAACCGGGGCACTCGTTTCTCGACCGCATGATCTCGCTCGTCGAGGGGAGCGAACGCCAGAAGACACCGAATGAAAAAGCACTCGGCGTGCTGCTGGTTTCCCTGACCCTGATCTTCATCCTCGTGACCTTCACGCTGCCTGCGTTCACGAAGTTTCTGGGCGCGCAGAGTCCCGGATTCAGCAGTCTGGTGGCGCTGCTCGTATGTTTGATCCCCACCACCATCGGTGGACTGGTCAGCGCCATCGGCATTTCGGGGATTGACCGCCTCACCCGACAAAACGTGCTCGCCACCTCCGGCAGGGCGGTGGAGGCGGCGGGCGATGTGGATGTTCTCCTGCTGGACAAGACCGGCACCATCACCCTCGGAAACCGCCAAGCCAGCGAGTTCATGGCCGCTCCCGGCGTGGAGGTACGCGACCTAGCCGAAACGGCGCAACTCTCATCTCTCGCCGATGAAACCCCGGAAGGAAGATCCGTCGTGGTGCTTGCGAAGCGACTCTTCGACATCCGCGGCCACGATCTGGCGGAACCACACGCCGTCTTCGTTCCCTTCACCGCCGAGACGCGCATGAGCGGAGTGGACCTCATTTCGCACGAAGGCAAGCGAGTCATCCGCAAGGGCGCTGCGGAAGCCGTGAAACGATACGTCGAGTCCATCGGCGGCAGGATGCCGGACGAGGTCGGCCGCGATGTGAATCACATTTCCAGCCAAGGCGGAACACCGCTGGTGGTGGTGGACCGCTCACGCGTCATGGGGACCATTTTCCTGAAGGACATCGTCAAAGGCGGGATCCGCGAACGCTTCGCCAAACTCCGGGAAATGGGCATCCGCACCGTGATGATCACCGGTGACAACCCTCGCACCGCCGCCGCCATCGCTGCGGAAGCCGGCGTGGACGATTTCATGGCCGAGGCCACGCCCGAGGACAAGATGCGCCGCATCAAGGCGGAACAGGAAGCCGGTCATCTCGTCGCCATGACCGGCGATGGCACCAACGATGCGCCTGCCCTGGCCCAGGCCGATGTCGGTGTCGCAATGAACACCGGCACCCAGGCCGCCCGTGAGGCGGGCAACATGGTCGATCTCGACTCCGATCCCACCAAGCTCATCGACATCATCGAGATCGGCAAACAACTCCTCATGACCCGCGGCTCTCTCACCACGTTCTCGCTCGCGAACGACGTCGCCAAATACTTCGCCATCCTGCCCGCGCTTTTCGCCGGGATCGGCATGGTGAACGGGGAAGGTCCACTCGCGGTCCTCGACATCATGAACCTGCATTCCCCGCAATCCGCGATCCTCAGCGCCGTCATCTTCAACGCGCTGGTCATCGTCGCCCTCATTCCGCTTGCCCTCAAAGGCGTGGCCTACCGCCCGATGAACGCCGCGGCGCTACTTCGGAGAAACCTGCTCATCTATGGCCTCGGTGGAATCATCGTGCCGTTTCCCTGCATCAAGATGATCGATCTCACGCTCGCCGCCTTGCACCTCGTCTAACTCAAACTTCCGCTCATGAACACGCTCACCCTGTCATTTGCATTCATCGCCCTCGTCGCTGCGATCTCCTGGCCGCTGGGTCGCTGGCTTTTCTGGACGCTCCAGCCAGCGACGGAAAACCCGCGCCTCACCCGGCTCTTTCATCTTCTGTTAGGCAAAGGTTGTGAGAAACCATCCGGCTGGAAAAACTACTTCCTCGCCCTGCTGGCATTCAACGGCGTGATGTTCGCGCTGTCCTGGTTGGTTCTCACCTTTCAGCATCATCTACCGCTCAATCCCGATGGCATGGGACCGGTCAAACCTTCGTTGGTCTTCCACACCGTCGTTTCCTTCGTCACCAACACCAACCTTCAGCACTATTCCGGCGAGGTGACGTACAGTTATCTATCACAACTCACGCTGATGTGGCTGCAATTCACCTCCGCCGCCAGCGGCATCGCGGTATTCGCCGCGCTTGCCCGCGGCCTGTCCGGGAGCCGTGATTTCGGCAACTTCCACCGGGATATCGCCCGCATCCTCGTGCTTTTCCTGCTACCGCTCGCTGTGATCTGGGCGCTCGTTTATACGCTGGTCGGTGTGCCGATGACCTTCGAGGGCAGCGCCGTGGCCACCACTTTGGAGGGTGCCACGCAAACCATTGCGCGAGGGCCTGTCGCCGCCTTTCTCGCAATCAAGCAACTCGGCACTAACGGCGGCGGCTTCTTCGGACCGAACAGCACGCACCCGTTTGAAAACCCGGGCCTTGTCTGCAATTTCATCTCGCTCGTCGCCATCCCGCTCATCCCGATGGCCTGCGTCTGGGCATTCGGCCGCATGCTCGGCAGGCCCCGTCACGCGCATGTCATTTCGGCCGTGATGTTTGCCTTCCTCGCCTTGAAAGTGGCTTTCACCGTGCTCCCGGAGTCCGCACCGGTCGCGGTCTTCGAGAATCTTCCCGTGGAGCAAACCGCCAATCTCGAAGGTAAGGAACTCCGCCTGGGAGCCACCACCGGCCCGCTCTGGGCCGTGCTCACCACCAGCACATCCAACGGCTCGGTCGGCGCGATGCACGGTTCGCTCAACCCGCTTTCATTGTTAGGCCCATTCGCGGGGCTGTGGTTGAACTCCACTTTCGGCGGCGTCGGCGTGGGCATGATCAACTTCTTCCTGTTCATGATCCTCGCCGTCTTCGTCGCCGGACTGATGGTCGGCCGCACACCGGAATACCTCGGCAAAAAGGTCGAAGCGAAGGAAATGGCGCTCGCGGCCGCCACTTTCCTCATCCATCCCTTCCTCATCCTTGCCGGCAGCGCGCTTTTCGCCGCCACCCCCATGGGCGCGGACACCGTCAACAACCCGGGCGCACGCGGGCTCTCGGAAATCATCTACGAGTTTTCCTCCGCCGCCGCGAACAACGGCTCCGGCCTCGAAGGCCTTGCTGACAACACCGATCCCTGGAACATCGCGACCGCCATCGTCATGTTGTTAGGACGCTATCTGCCGATCCTGCTGCCGCTGGCCATCGCCGGATCGCTCGCTGCGAAGCCAGCCGTGGCCGTATCGTCCGGCACGCTCCGCACGGACACTCCAACCTTCGGACTGATGGTTTTCGCCATCATCCTCTTCCTTGGCGCTCTCACGTTCTTCCCCGCAGCCCTGCTAGGACCGGTGCTCGAACATCTCTCACACTGATTTCTAACCATTTCACTCCATGACCACGCTCCGTCTCATTTTCACCAGCATCGCACTTTGTGGCTTCGTTTACACGGCGGCGATTCACAGCTTCGCCCGGATTGCAAATCCCGAACAAGCCGGTGGCTCGCTCGTCAGAAATCCGGACGGCCGGATCATTGGTTCACGGTTGGTCGCGCAAGGCTTCACCAGCGAACGCTATTTCCATCCCCGGCCCTCGGCATGTGATTACAATCCCCGTGCGGCGGCGGGCTCGAACTTGAGTCCCAAAAATCCAAAGCTCACCGACCGCGCGAAAACGATCATTTCCTACCACCGTGCTTCAGCGGAACGCCCCATTCCCGCCGACCTTGTCACCGCATCCGGCTCAGGTCTGGACCCCGACATCACCGAGGCGGCCGCTCGTTACCAAGCCAACCGCGTCGCCAAAGCCCGTGGCATGAATCCCGCCATCGTCTTGAAAGCCATCGATGAAACCCAACGTCCGCTCATGGGCAGATTCGGCGGCCCGCCACTTGTCAACGTCCTGGAACTCAACCTCGCTCTTGACGCCCGCCGGTAAACTCTTCCGCCCCAACGGGGCACCACACGCCAGCCCAGGGCAACGCCCTGGGTGCATCCCCCCGAAGAATATCAAGCCCTGAAAGGGCGAAACACACCCCTAATCCCACGCATACCGTTCATCCAACGCCACTCCATGCCGACGACCAAACACCCTGTATTCCTCCTGAAACGAAACGCTCCGATGATGCTCCTCCTGCCCGGCGATGTAATTTCTCACCTGCTCCACATTCGACTGACTGACCGAAAATGCCCCGTATCCCGCCTGCCAGTAAAATCCCGCCAGAACTTGCTCCTTCATCCATTTGGACGACGATTTTTTCAACTCCTCCACAACCTTTGCCAGCGACAAGGTCCGTGATAAATTGCAAAGCACATGCACATGATCCTCAACACCGTTGATTAAAATAGGCTCGCAATGAAGCTCTTGCAAAATCCCGGCCATGTAAGCATGGAGACGCTTTCGCAGTTCACCGTCCCTCAGAATCGGCTCCCGGTTTTTCGTGCTGAAGACCAAGTGAACCACCATGCGGGAAAGAGACTGGGGCATGGAGAATCCATAACCGGAATCACATTCATTGTCCCGCCCTTTCAGGGCTTTGATGTCACTTCCGGTCCAATCCCAGGGCGTTGCCCAGGGCTGGCTTGTGAGAGCCCGTTGGGCTAAGACGAAGCTCTCTCCACACACTTTCCTATCGCCCATCAATGACCGACTCATCCACCCGCACCGGCAAACTTAAAGTCTTTCTCGGCATGTGTCCGGGCGTGGGCAAGACCTACGCCATGCTCCAGGCGGCGGGAGAACTCCGGCGGCAAGGTGTCGATGTGGTTGCAGGGGTGGTCGAAACCCATGGCCGCAGGGAAACCGAGGCGTTGTTGGAGGGGCTCGAAATCCTCCCGCGGAGGAAACTGAAATACCGCGACGCCGAAATCACAGAACTCGACCTCGACGCCCTGATCGCCCGCCATCCGAAAGTCGCGCTGGTGGACGAACTCGCCCACACGAACGCACCCGGCTCGCGCCACCCGAAACGCTGGCAGGATGTCGCCGAGCTGTTGGATGCGGGCATCGACGTGTTCACCACCGTCAACATCCAGCATCTTGAATGCCGCTCGGACGTCGTCAGCGCCATCACCAAGGCACCCGTCCGCGAAACCGTTCCTGATAGTTTCCTTGACCGGGCGGATGAAATCGAACTCGTCGATCTCACGCCACGCGACCTTCAGCGCCGCTTGGAGGAAGGCAAAGTCTATCTCGGCGAGCGGGCCGCGGCGGCTTCCCTCAACTTTTTCAAGGAAAGCCATCTTACCGCGCTGCGCCAGCTCGCGCTGCGCTACACCGCCGAGCGTGTCGGAGTGGATCTGCGCGAGTTTCAGTTCCAGCGCCGCCGCCGGTCCACGTGGCGCACCAGTGAACGTTTGTTGGTCGCCGTAGGGCCCAGTCCGTTTTCCGTTTCGCTCATCCGGAGAGCCCGGGCGATGGCAGGCGCGCTCGACGCTCCGTGGTCGGCCATTTCAGTGACGACGGATGAAACCCTCGCTCCGGACGATCAGAACCGCCTTACGGAAAACCTCTCGCTTGCCCGCCAACTGGGCGCGGAAACCGCGACCGTTGAAGCGACAAGTCTCGTCGAGGGCCTTCTATCAGCCGCCCGCGAACGGGGCGTCACCCAGATCATCATCGGCAAATCCCCCCGCCACGGCTGGCGGGATTTTTTCCTCCGGCCGCCCGCACTGCGCCTACTTCAGCGTAGCGGTGACATCGACGTGGTGGCCATGGAACCGGGGCTGCCTGGCAACGGTTTGCTCTCGCATTCGAAATCCCAACCACGATTACCCGAGCGGTCACCGGTTTTTCCCAACATCGTAAGAGCCGCCGCCATCGCGGCAGGGCTTTCGATCTTCAGTTATCCACTTTTCGGTCTGCTCACCGCCCAGGATCTCGCGATGCTGATGCTTTGCGGGGTGATTGTCGGATCGCTTTTCCTCACTCCTGCGGGCACCTTCGCCCTCGCTGTCTTCACCGGGCTTGCCTGGAATTTCCTTTTCACCGAGCCGCGCTTTTCGATCAGCATCCGCTCTTCCACGGACATCACCATGTTCGCCGCGTTGCTCGTCGCCTCGCTCTCGATGGGCTGGCTGTCCAACCGTCTCCGCCGCCGCGGACTGGCCGTAACCCGCCAACAGATGCACACGACGCGTCTTTTGGAAATCAACACCATCCTGACCGGAGCCGCCGATACCGATGAGGCGGTCGGCAGTTGCCTGCGCGCCGTCGCTTCGTTGTTCAACCTGCCCTGCGCCATCCAACTCCGCGACGATTCCAACCACGAACTCAAACCACCCCATCCCTCCGGCACGCTGCCTCTGGACGCCAAGGAGCGGGGTGTCGCGCTCTGGTCCTTCGAGAAAAAACAACCCGCAGGCCGAGGCACCGGCACTCTACCAGAAGCCAAAGCGCTGCACCTGCCGCTGCAAGGTCGATCCTTCGTCATGGGCGTGTTGTCGATCGATCCCGGAAGAGATCCGCTACCACTGGCCGAGCGCGATTTGTTGGCCGCCATCGCCGCGCAACTCGGGCTCGGTCTGGAACCGAACCACCTGCTCCATGCCATCCACCGGGCCGAATTCATCGAACGCGGCGACCAGCTGCGGAGGTCGCTGTTGGATCATGTTTCCCACGAACTCCGCACACCCGTTTCCGTGCTGGGCTCCGCGATGGACGCCATGGAAAGCGGAGTG
>JBIHZT010000119.1:0-8655 GCA_044240265.1 Luteolibacter sp.
TCCGTCCGTCCTCACCTCCCAGCCGGATGATTTCCCTCTTCATCCCCGCCAAGTCCGCCGGCTCCTCGCTCAGAGTGGCGAATCCAATCAATTGTTCCGCTCCCACCAGATCCGGCGGATAGGCTGCCAGAACATTGAACAACTCCGCCCGGGTGGCCGCATCCGCCTGGTCTTGGACCGCTTGATGGCAAATCTCAACGACGCGCTCCCGGTCGCGCCACGAGAACTCCGCCAGGCGCGTGGCCAGAAACAAGGGATCGCTAACACCCACCGCATCCATCCACACGCGCCGCAACAACCCCGTCCCGACGCCGAACTGCCGCCCGCGAATCATGTCCCAGCCTTCCTGCGGATTCCTAGCAAGCACCGCGGAAAAAACGTCAAGCAAGGGGCCGGAGGGAGCGAAGTCACCACCATCACAATCCCATTCTTCGCCCAGGGCTGCCTCGATGGCGGCGGTGGGATCGACCTCAGCCCATGATTCCAACAAATCCCGCTGCAAACGGATGCGCTCCTTGGGGGTGTGTTTCAGGTTCCGCACAGCCTTCCACGCCCGCGCGTATTCGATGCCACGCCATTCCCTCGTTGGGAAAAACGGCTTGCCGTGAATGTCGCGTCCCGACGGCTGCCCGGTTTTCCCAAGCTTCGCCACGGCGGATTCCTGCCGGAGGGCCTCGGCCTGCCAAGCCAGCCAGCCACCAGCTAGCAGAAACAGCAGGTGGCTTGCCACCAGAATGGTCTTTGCCCGCCTGCTCATGGAGTGCGTGGATAGAATTGTTCGCCAAGCGCCCGGGCTTGTGCCGGATTTTGTTCCGAAGTCGCGCGGATGACTGCGTTCGCTGCCATTTCCTTGTGAATGCCCGGCGGCATCCGTTTCACCCACTCCACATAGTCATCCCCGTAGCGCCACAACCCCGTACGGGCCTGGGTGTCCCAACCTTTGATTTTCAACTCCTGCTCTTCCAGAGTGTCGGCATCCGGGACATCCGCCAGGAAACGCAGGAAATCGTCGGGCGAAACGTTGGCATGACTCAGCCAGGCGGAATCGAACAATACCGCACGGCGCTTCGCCGGCGAAAAACCATCCAACAGCGGCAGCGCCTTCTTTGGACTCTCCTCCGCGAGTTGCCGGTATAGAGCCACCCGCAGCGCGTCCTCCCCCGCTTGCGGCAGGGCGCGCCGCATCGCCTGCAGGACATCCTCCAACGACGCCGTGCCATTCCGGAACTCATACCGCCAGTCGCGGCCATTCTCCAACAACCGCACCACATCCTCCCCTGTTAGCCAGTCCACCATCTCCGGCCGGGACTTCCGCGGGAAATCCGGATCCGCCCGCAGGATCTCCAGACGTTCTTCCAAATCCAGCGCGGCCACCCGGAGCACCACCTTGTCCAATTCCACCAGCGCTTCGTCCGCCAAGACGCCCTTCAATTCGCCACGCCTGCGCATTCCCAACAGCCAGCCCGCCGCCTCGCCGCCGGATTCCGCGAAACCTGATAGCAGTTGGAATTTGTCATCACCATCCCGCAGGTGCCTCACCATTTCCAACAGCCCGTCCCTTTCCTCAAAGCGGGTCGCCGCGCCCACTCGATTGAGAAAATACCCGCCATCATCAGCCGGATTTTCCGAAACCAAGGGCTCCGCACAAAACGCACGGAACCCAGCCCGGTTCCCGCTTCGCGAAATCGCGGCGTCCAGTTTCGAATACAAGGCGAACCCGCCGCCCGCCCGGATCTCGTCCAGCGCGACCCGGCACAAAGTGCTGAAGGTCGCTTCGTAACGCATCAGCCAACCCACCGACTTCAGCACGCCGTCTTCCGCCGCCACATCCCTGAACACCCGCTCATCGAGCAGTTCCGACAACCCCGCCGCCTCGCAGGCGGGATCGTTTGAAATGAATCCCATCGCCTCGACCGGGCTCCGCTTCATCCAGTGCCACACCCGCACTTCGACTTCCGCCAAGCGGTCCGATTCATCCTCCACCTCACCCAGTCCCTGGATCGCGGAAACCAACGCGCCCCTCAAATCCTTGGCGACCGGCAGGGTCGCCTTCAGTTCCTCATATCTCGAATGCAGGCCCGCGCGCTCTATCAGAAAGTCCGCTAACAACGCGTCCCCGTCGCCGGAAGGAGATTTCGAATCGCGGGCGGCGAGCTTCGTGACCTCGGGAGTGGCCGTGTTTTTCCCAACTCCATCCATCGTCAGGCGAAGCGTCCCGTAGCCCGCGCCCAACGCGAGCAGATGAGTCACCAACAGAATCTGAGTGGTCCGGGTCATGGCAGGAAAACCACCGGGACCATCCGGCGGCTTTGATTAATCCGACTTCTAAACTTTTCCCCGGCCGGGTGGAAATCAATTATTCAGTCAGCGCGGCATTCCGGACATCCGCATTGACGGGCCGACCGCCTTGTCCAAGCTCACGCCCATGATAGCGAGACTGCGGGGCAAGGTGATCGAGGCGTATCCGAACCGGTTGGTGGTGGACGTGCACGGGGTGGGCTATGAGGTCTTCATCCCGCTCTCCACTTTCGACCGGCTGCATGCGGCGGAGGGGCTCGACGTGGATTTGCGCACGCACCTGCATTTCAGCCAGCTCGGACAGAAGCTCTTCGGCTTCGCCAGCGAGGAGGAGCGCGACGTTTTCCTGCTCCTCATCGACCGGGTGAGCGGCGTGGGGCCGACGATGGCCGTCTCGGTGCTGAGCGGCATGGACGTGACGCGCTTCAAGCAGGCGATCGTTGCCGGCGACGTTGCGGGGCTCTCGAAATTAAAGGGCGTCGGAAAAAAAACTGCGGAGCGCATCGTGCTCGAACTCAAGGACAAGGTCGGCGTGACAGAGACCTGGCAGGACGCGGCGGCCGGCCAGGTCAGTGCAGGGGCGGCGGATGCGGAGCTCGCGCTCATCGCCCTGGGCTACAAGCAGGTGGACGCGCGCAAGGCGGTGCGAAAAGTATTGGATGCGGATCCGGCCGCGCCCACCGAAGCCTTGGTGCGCGGTGCCTTGCGAGCACTGCAGGGATGAGGCTCGGACGGGTCCGGATGAGCCGCGGACAAGCATTTTGATTCTTGCCACCCGGGATTTGCCAAAACAACCTCTCACGCCACCTTGGTGAAAGTTCCATCAGGTAAACCCAATTATCTCAACATCATGTCATTTTCTTCCGTGAATGAAAATATCGGCCGCCATCGGTGGACGATTTGCGCGCTGGTCTTCGCCGCCACCACCGTCAACTACCTCGACCGGAACGTTCTCGGCCTGCTCAAACAAACCCTCTCGGACGACGGCGTGTTCGGACTCTCAAAAGCGGACCAGGAGCTGAATTACTCCACGGTCGTCATCTGCTTCCAGATCGCCTATGCGCTTGGCATGTTGCTGGCCGGGCGGATCATCGACAAGGTGGGCACGAAAAAAGGTTATGCCTATTCGCTCATCGGCTGGAGTGTCGCCGCCATTGGCCATGCCTTCGGCCACCATACCTGGAGTTTCGGCATGTGGCGCGCCGCACTCGGGGTCACCGAAGCGGGCAACTTCCCGGCGGCGAACAAGGCGATCGCCGAGTGGTTCCCGAAAAAGGAACGCGCGCTCGCCACCGGACTTTACAATTCAGGAGCCAATGTCGGTGCCATCGTCGCGCCGCTCTGCGTGCCCTGGATCGCAGGCCACTGGGGTTGGGAATGGGCGTTCATCCTCACCGGCGCGGTCGGCCTGCTCTGGCTTGCGTTCTGGTACACCATGTACGAGTCGCCAGCGAACAAGCTGGCCACTGGAAAACTCTCGCAGGCCGAATACGACTTCATCCACAGCGACATCGACGAACAAGAGGCCGAAAAAGCCGATGTGGCTCAGGAAAAAGTCCCGTGGCTGCGACTCCTCACCTTCCGCCAGACATGGGCCTTCATCATCGGCAAGTTTCTGACCGATCCGATCTGGTGGTTCTTCCTGTTCTGGCTCCCGTCGTTCCTGGAAGGCGAAAACGCCCGCAAAGCTGCGGAATACATCGCCGTGAATCCAACCTTCGCCGGCGACAAGGCGGACATCCCCGGCGTCATCAGCTGGCCCTTCGCCGTCGCCATCGTTTACACCGTGTCCACTTTCGGCTCGATTTTTGGCGGTTGGCTGCCCAAGAAATTCATCAACAGCGGCATGGACGCGAACCGCGCCCGCAAGCTGGCGATGTTTATCTTCGCGCTGTTCCCGCTCACCGTGCTGATGGCGTCGAAGCTGGGCGCGATCAACACTTGGCTGGCCGTGACCACCATTGCCATCGCCTGCGCGGCCCACGCCGCCTGGTCGGCTAACATCTTCACCACCGTTTCCGACATGTTCCCGAAAAAAGCGGTGGCCTCCGTCACCGGCATCGGCGGCATGGCCGGCGCGGTCGGAGGAATCCTCATCGCCCGTGCGGCGGGGCTTCTGCTCAAGCACTACACCGCGCTGGGCAAGGTGGAGCTGGGTTACGGCATCCTCTTCGTGGTCTGCGGCTCCGCTTATATCGTCGCTTGGATCCTCATGAACCTGCTGGTGCCCAAGTTTAAAAAGATCGTGCTCTAAGCGGGATCATCCCCCTAACCGCTGATTGAGCCGAACCACCGCCCACGCGGCGTGCTCGGCGATCAGCGGGTCCGGGTCTGCGGCGGCTTTTTCCAGCGCGGGCAGATCTTCGCGCGTGCCGGTGTTTCCTAACGCCACGCAGACATTTCTCAAAAACCGCGGCCGCTTGATGCGTTTGATCGGCGACTTGGCGAACAACGCGCGGAATCCGTCGTCATCGAGTGCGAGGAAATCCCGCAGGTGTTTCTCAAAAACCGTCGCCCGGGCGTGAAAGGTCATTTCCCGCGCTTCCACGGCGAAGCGGTTCCACGGACACGCGTCCAGGCAATCGTCGCAGCCGTAGATCCGGTCGCCCATCGCGATCCGGAACTCCTCGGGGATGGGTCCCTTGTGCTCGATCGTTAGATACGACACACAACGCCGCGCGTCGACCCGCCGCGGCGCGGTGATCGCCTGCGTGGGGCAGGCGGTGATGCAGGCGGTGCATTTCCCGCAGTGGTCGCCGAAGGGTGTGTCTGGAGTGAGATCGAGCGTTGTCAGCAATTCCGCTAGAAAAAACCACGCGCCGAGGTGGCGGTGGATCTGCACGGTGGATTTCCCGTTCCAGCCGAGGCCGGCGTCGCTCGCGAAGTCGCGCTCCAGCACCGGACCGGTATCCACGTAGAAGCGCTGGGTGCCGCCGAGCGCCTGCAATTTCCCATCAAATTCCCGCAGCCGCTTCTCGATCAAATCGTGATAGTCCTCGTTCCACGCATAACGCGCGATCCGATAGCCCCCCTCACGCCCTTCAGGAAACGGACTCCGTCCCGGATAGTAATTCAACGCCAGACAAATGATCGACTTGCAACCCGGCAACACCTCGCGCGGATCACAACGCCGCTCCGGCGTGCGCTCCAGCCACGCCATTTCCCCGTGTTTGCCTTCCGCGATCCAATCGCGGAACAAGTCCGCGTGAGTCGCTTCCTTCGCCGCCGCGATCCGGCAGTCATCGAAGCCCAGCTCCGCCGCCCACGCTTTGATTTGTCCGACCATCACACTCACAAATGGCCGGTGAAAAAGTAGCGCGCGCTTTCAAGGATTCCGGTCGCCAGCTCCTTGCAGTCCAGACCGGCCGTCTCGACTTTCAAATGCGCCGTCTCCGCATAGAGCGGCTTGCGCGTCGCTAACAGCGCTTCGACCCGCGCCGCGGGATCATCCGTGTGGAGCAAGGGCCGGTCGCGGTTCTTCGAGGTCCGTTCAAGAATCACCTCCGTCGGCGCGTGCAGCCAAACCACATACCCCAGATGTCGTAAAAAGGCCCGGTTCTCCTCGCGACCGATCACACCGCCGCCCGTGGAAATAATCCGGCGCGGCGCGGCAGGATCGGTGAGCTCCTCCAGCAAACGGGTCTCCATTTCCCGGAACGCCTCCTCACCGGCCTCCGCGAAAATCGCGGTGATCGGTTTCCCCGCCCGCTGCTCAATCACCTGGTCCATGTCCACCAGCGGATATCCCAGCCGTTGGTGAAGCTCGCGCCCGACCGTCGTTTTCCCACTACCCATGAAGCCGATGAGAACAATGTTCTTCGGCGGGGTTTGCAATTCGTTCATGCGCGCACCCTAGCCTGTCCATCCCGCCGGAATAAACCGTAAAAGCGGGATGGAGTGGGATTTTGAATCCATAGCCCGCCCCGGAGCCCTCCCGCCTGTTCGCTCTGATCCCGGAGGTTGGTATGACCCGTGCTTAAACCAGTGTGAACAAACGGTAAAAAATTCATACCGAAAGCTTCACCAACCCCAATCCACCGCCGCCATGAAATCGATTCCCCGACTCGCCTCCGCCACGCTTGGACTGCTCGCCATGTGCGGGTTTGCCAACGCCGAACCCTTGAAAATAGCCTATTCCGACTGGCCCGGCTGGGTCGCCTGGGAGATCGGTGTGCAAAAAGGCTGGTTCAAGGAAGCCGGCGTGGACGTCGAGTTCCAATGGTTCGACTACGTGCCCTCCATGGATGCCTATGTCGCCGGCAAGGTGGACGGAGTTTGCATGACCAATGGAGACGCGCTCGTCACCGGCGCGACCGGCAAGCCATCCGTCGGCATCATCATCAACGACTTTTCCAATGGCAACGACATGATCGTCGCCGCTCCCGGCATCGAATCGATGAAGGACATGAAGGGCAAAAAGGTCGGCCTGGAGGAAGGTTTCGTGTCCCACCTGCTGCTGCTCACCGGGCTCGAGAAGGCCGGGCTCAAGCCCGAGGACGTCACCATCGTCAACACGCCGACCAATGAAACGCCGCAGGTGCTGGCGTCGAAGGCGGTCGATGCGATCGGCGCCTGGCAGCCAAACTCCGGTCAGGCACTCAAGGTGCTGCCGGGCTCCAAGCCGGTCTTCACCTCCGCCGACGCGCCCGGCATCATCTACGATCTCCTCTACGTCTCCCCCGAAAGCCTCGAAAAGCGCAAAGACGACTGGGCCAAGGTGACCAAGGTCTGGTATCGCATCGCGGACTACATGCACAGCGAGGAAAATCTCGACGACGTGCTTAAGATTCTTTCCGCCCGGGTGAAAATCACTCCCGAGGAATACGAACCCTTCCTCAAGGGAACTTATATTCTAACTTTGGATGAGGCCCTCAAGCGCTGGGGCACCGCGGATGGACTCGGAACCGTTTATGGCTCCTCGAAAGTCGTCAACGACTTCAATCTGAAATTCAAGGTTTACGAGAAAAGCCAGGACATCACCAAGTATCTCGACCCCTCGTTCACCAAGGCCCTCGCGGAAAAGAAATCCGAGTGATGCAGCGACTGGCTCCACCTCACTGAACCAGCATTCCGCTTCTCCGGTTTCTCTAATGGCACGCTCAGACATCTTCAGAAACTGGTTCCTGATCCGCCGGGATCTCCCACAATCCCGGCGGCTCATCCTTACCTGCGTTTCGTTTCTGCTCCCGATCGCGGTGTGGTGCTTCGTCTCCTACGTGCCGTGGATCTGGCATCCGGATGTGAAAATCGAGCTCTCCGCCGAGCGCGAGGGCGTCACCACGGTGTTCACCGCGGGCGACCACGTCAGCCGGGCGTTTTTCCCCGAATTCGTGGAGGCGGTGAGAAAGGACAACGCGGTCGTCCTGGCCGCGCGCAGTTCTGGCACCGCGGAGCCGGGAGCCAAGCGGAAGAACCAGAAACTCCTCCGCCAGCTCGCCCCGCTCGCCGTCTCCCATGACTGGCTGCCCTACACGGAAGCTCAGAACGACGCCGTGCTCTACACCCTCTGGCGGGACATCGCCACCGGTGCCAAGACCACCAGCAAGCCCGCGCTCACCCCGGAAAACCTGAAGATCGTCCGGCAAAACTGGGCGCTACTATCCGCCGCATCGCCGGAGTTTTCCTACAAGACACTGCCGGACGAATCGCTGCTGAAGCTGATCCCACAGGGCAAGCCGGCGAATCCGATCTATCTGCCAGCTCCCGACGAGGTCGTCCGCACCGGTTACCGGGATTTCACCGCCAAGGTCCCCGCCGGCGAGCTCACCATGGGCCAGCGCTACAAGCGGTCCCTGCAGGTGATTTTCCTCGGCTTCTTCTGGGCCTGCGTCGTTGGCATCCCCATCGGCATCCTCTGCGGCGTGTTTGATTTCTTCTCGAAACTCTTCGAGCCCTTCGTTGATTTCTTCCGCTACATGCCGGCCCCCACCTTCAGCACGCTGCTGGTCGCCGTATTGTTAGCCGGCGACGCGCCCAAGATCGCCCTCGTCTTCATCGGCACCGTATTCCAACTCATCCTCGTCGTTTCCAAAACCACCCGCCTGCTCGATCCATCACTGCTGGAGGCCGCGCAGACGCTCGGAGCCAAGCCCCGCCAGCTGGTCACCCACGTCGTCATCCCTGGCATTCTGCCGAATCTCTACAACGATCTACGCATCCTCCTCGGCTGGGCCTGGACCTGGCTGGTCATCGCCGAACTCATCGGCGTGAAAAGCGGACTAACCGAATTCATCGAGACCCAAGGTCGCTTCCGCAACTTCGACCGCGTGTTTCCCGTCATCATCCTCATCGGCGTCACCGGCTTCGTGATGGACCAGTTCCTCTCCTGGCTGCACGGCCTCTTCTTCCCGTGGGCCA
>JBIHZT010000126.1:0-8347 GCA_044240265.1 Luteolibacter sp.
GGGGCAGCGGCGCGGGCGGCCAAGGCGCGCTACGCAGCATCAGCGGCAACAACGCCCTCACCAACAACCCGGTGGCGGGCTGTGGCTACGCGCTGCGCTCGAATACCACCGTGGCGGTCGAGGCGGATACCTTGACGGTTTCCGGATTCTACGAAGAGGCAGGCTCCTGGGGCCTCATCAAAACCGGAGCCGGAAAACTCGTGCTTCAGTCCGAGCAGACCTACACCGGCGGCACCACCGTCAACGGCGGCATCCTCGAGGTCGAAGGTATCAACGGCCGCGGCCGGCTCAACGGCACGCTTTCCGTCGGCCAAGGCGCGTCGGTCGTGGTGACCGGGGACGGCTCCGGCCTCGGATACAACGGGCAGATCACCCAGTTGAACCTGAACGGTGGCTCGCTCGTTTCAGCGGGCCTCCAACACGTCTGGAGTATCTCGGGCGGCATCCACCTCACCGGCGGCACGCTTTCCAGCAACTCCGGGGTCTCATCGGTTTCCGCCCCTCAACTCGAATGGGGCAACACCGCAATCACCAGCCACGCCAGCACCACCACCTCAATGGTCAGCGGCCGCATCCACATCAGGCGGGATACCAACTCCATCCTGCGCGTGGACGTGGCCGATGGCTCCGCCGCCACCGACCTGGAAATCTCCGCCGCGCTCACCGAGTCGGCGCCGAACTGCGGACTGGTGAAATCCGGTGCCGGCAAGTTGAAGCTTTCCGGGGCGGTGAACCTGACCGGGGTTCTCACCGTCAACTCCGGCACCCTCGACCTCTCCTCCGCGACCTTGGGTGCGGGCGTCCGCATCAACATGCTCAAGGGTGCCTCCATCTTCGCTCCCGCCGCCGGACTTCCCGCCGACGCGGTGGTTTTCCTCGATGGCGAGAAAATGAAACCCGGCTCATGGGGCGCGCCCGGCAGCGTGGCCGCAGGCACCGCCCTGTTTGAAAGCGCCGCGATCGCCGGTTCCACCGCCATGCAGGTGCCGGACAGCGGACTCTCCAACCGCGAGCGCTGGAAGCAACTCGAATACGGCATCTTCTCGCACTATACTTTTTCGATGGGCTCCAGCATCAATGACGCAGCCAACGGCTTCAATGCCGATGCCTATGCCGACGCAGTACTCGCTTCCGGCGCTCAATACGTCGTCTGGACCGCATGGCACAGCAACACCTTCCCGTTGTTTCCCAGCCAGACGATGGCCAAATACGGCGTGGGCAACTATTGTTCGGAGCACGACGCGGTCGGCGCGATGATCGACGCGGTCAAGGCCCGGGGACTGCGGGTGTTCCTCTACACTCATCCCTATCAGCCGATCACCGGCCCGCAGCACAACAACTTCATCAACGATCTCTACGCCGAACTGATCGACCGCTATGGCTCGAAACTCGACGGTCTGTGGATCGATGAAAACACCCTGGATGGTACCCAGGACAGTCTGGTCGATTACACCCGCCTGATCACCACCATCAAGGAACGCAACCCTGACCTGGTCACGATGCAGAACGGCGGCCAGATGTATACCGTGGACATGGGCGGGCCGGAAACCATCAACTCGTGGAATTTTGGATACTCCGAGCCAGTTTACAACTACGCCAATCCCGGATACGGCCCCGGCGCGGATGATATGTTCCGCACCAACATCATCCAAGCCGCCTCGAACTTCGAGGGCGGCGGAGTCCACTGGAGCATCGATGGCGTCTATAACGGTGGCCTGGTGGAAACCACCCGCGTCAACGCGGTCGGACGCTACCTGACCCCGATTGCCTCGTCGTTCTATGCCACCAAACCGAGCGCGAGCTTCCCGCCACCTTACAAAAATGGGCGGCAGATCTTGTTCAGCGAGGTCGATTGGGTGGCGACCTCGTCGATGGACGACTCGAAGGAATTTCTCCACGTCCTCAAACCACAATCCGGCAACACGCTGACGCTTCCCGCCACCGCCGATGGCAAGCGTTTCTCCAGCGCCACGCTGGTCTGCTCGCTCGCTGCGGACAACGGCACCGCCCAGTCGGCCGTGAACCTGCCGATGCCCATGGTCCAAACCCCGCGCGGCATCCGTCTCACCCTGCCGGACGGCATTTCCTGGAGCGGCCTGGACACCGTCATCCAACTCGACGTTACGTCCAAAGGTGGCTCGGGCATGGTCAATGACACCAGCACATCGATTTCCTACTCCGGCAGTTCATGGAGCTATCAAAGCCATCGCGGAGCCGGAGAGTACAACGATGATGTCCACACGGCCACGGCTAACGGAGATGCGGTTACCCTTACCTTTACCGGCACCGATATTGCCTACATTGCCACCCGTGCCGCCAATCGCGGACCGGTGGATATCTTCATCGACGATGTTTTCCAAACTACGGTTGATCTCTCGACTGGGACGCCGTTCGGCAGCCGCCAGACGGTTTACAGTAAATCCGGCCTTGCCCGCGGCCAACACACACTCAAGTGCGTGAAGAATGGCGGCAGCTATATGGATGCGGATTGTTTCCAGGTCACCGAGTTGGTCAACGACAGCGATCTGGATGTCAGTTTCCCGGACACGCTCTACTACGGATATGATGTCGCTTCGTATGGAGCCACCGGCGGCGGGGGAAGCCTGTGGCAACCGGGCGGAGGCGCTTGGATCACTCCGCAAACCGGCTCTTACCCGGCCACCGATCCGCCGAATGGCGATTTCTTCGAGTTCCACTTCACCGGCACCGGCGCGGTTTGCCAACTGGGCACGGGTTTTGGTTCGGGCAGTTTCGTAATGTATGTGGACGGAGTTTACCACTCGACGCTTTCGGTCGGAGGAAATCTCGACTTCACGGTATCCGGACTCAGCAATACTTCACACACGATCAAGGGAGTCACTGCGACCACCAATCCATACGGATTCATTGCTGCCATCAGGGGCTTCCAAGTCACCCGGCCAGACATGTGGAACCACCAGACCGCACGCGGCTATGGGGAGATCGGCGATGATGTCCACTACACCGACATCAACCCCTCCCGCTTCACCTATAACTTCAGCGGCTCCGGGGTCGAGTTCATCACCACCCGCGACAGCATGGCTCGCATGGCCTGGTTTGGAGTGGCGGGAGAAGGGGTAAACATCGGGGCGCGCCGCAACGGATTCTCGCTGGCACGCCAGACCGGCACCAGCATCTTCAGCATCCCCAACCTGACGCCTGGAAATTATCAACTCTCGGCACAACACGGTGCCAACATGAGCGGGCTGAACTTTTCCACGGCCCGCCTGGCGATCGATGCGATCCGCGTTTACAAGGGCGTCTCGCTCTCCAGCACGCCGCTCTTATGGGGCTCCTCCGGCAACGGTGGTTCGGGCACCTGGGACGTGGGCAGCACCGGAAATTGGTATGACGGTGGCGCTTCCACGGCCTGGCATGATTTCGGTGGCTCCGACTACGCCGCGGTCTTCGGAGGATCTTCCGGAACAGTCAATCTCGGTCCGAACGTCAAGGCCAACCGCGTCACCTTCCAATCGGCGGGATACACGCTCCAAGATAACTCGCTTGAGCTGAATGGCAACTCTCCCACGGTCACGGTGGAAACGGGCACGGCTACGGTCGCCACCACACTGACAGGCTCCGCGGGCCTGACCAAGGCTGGCCTTGGAACCCTATCAGTCACCGGTCCGAATGTCCTCACTGGCGCGACGGTCGTCGCGGAGGGTTCCCTGAAACTGAATGGTGCCTATGCCTCGCCCTCGTTTGCCATCGCTTCCGATGCTGTTCTGGACATCAACGCCGCCACCGCGCTGGATGCGGGATCCGCCAGCTTTACCGGCACAGGAACACTGCGCAAAACGGGAATCAACCAACTGTTCTGGGGGGGCAACTCCGCGGTATTCTCGCTGGGAGCCAACGCGCTCATCGATGTGCAATCCGGAACAATGATCGGCGGCTCAAGTGCCAATGAAAACTGGACCAACAACCTCTCCAGTCTCAACGTCGCCACTGGCGCGATCTTCAAGGGGGTGGAGGCCAACGTCCGACTGGATGCCATCACGGGCTCCGGCACGATTGGCACCGGCTACAGCGGCGCGGGATACCAGAACCTGACCATCGGGGTGTCTAACGGTAGCGGCCAGTTCGCTGGCAGCATTATCAACACCGACAACAATGCATCTTGGAGCGGCAACCTCGTCAAGCAGGGCACCGGCACCATCGAACTTTCCGGAAACAGCACTTACACCGGAACCACCACCGTCAGTGCCGGCAAGTTGCTCATCTCGGGCAGCGTGGCCAACACCTCCACCGTAACGATCGCCGCGGGCGCGGAAGTGGAAATTTCCGGCACGCTCACCGCCAGCGCACAAATCATCAACTACGGCACGCTGGTCCTAACCGGCACTCCGCAGATGAGCGCCACCGGCGGCATCACCAACTACGGGACCATCATCAATCGCTCGAAGACCTATGCCCTGCCAGGAAACCTCAACAATCAGGGCTCCATCCTCAGCGTGCCCGCCGCGCCGTCCGGACTCGCCGCCACTCCGGCGGATGGTCAGGTGAGGCTGAACTGGAATCCTGTTTCCGGCGCGACCGGCTACACCGTGAAACAATCGGCTTTTGCGGTCGGTCCGTTCATGCAGGTGGCAAGCATCAGTAATAACAGCCAAGTGGTTGCCGGACTCACGAACGGCAGCACCTACTACTTTGTGGTCAGCGCGAGCAGTGGAGTCGGCGAAGGTGCGCATTCCACCACAGTCTCCGCCACACCGTCCGGCCTTCCGGCACCATTCGTCACGGCCGATATCGGCAGCGTGGGCCTTGCCGGAAGTGCGAGTTACAGTGCCGACACCTTCACCCTGCAAGGGGCCGGCTCCGGAGTCTATGCCAGCTCGGATGCCTTCCGGTTTGTTTATCAACCCGCCAGCGGCGATTGCAGCATTACAGCGCGGGTTCAAAGTCTGACGAACACGGGCGTCAGCGCCAAAACCGGAGTGATGATCCGCGAATCACTGGCTGGGAACGCACGCTGCACCGGAATCTATTGCACCCCGTCCAGTGGAATCCAGTTCATCTGGCGCTCCAGCACCGGTGCCATGGTATCGATCGGCACCAAGCAGGGTCTCACGGCACCTTACTGGGTGCGCCTTACCCGCAATGGCAACACGTTCCGTGGCTACTACTCCGGCAATGGCACGTCCTGGACTCAACTCAGCACCAGTAAGAGTATATCGATGGCCACCGGCACCTACATCGGAATCGCCACCACCAGCGGCACGCCCACCGCCCTATCCACAGGGGGGGTCACGAATCAGACTGCGATCCCATAAGCGGAAGAAAGGCGGCAGCACGATCCAACTCTCATGGCATCCATTGAGTCGGCCGCGCTGTCGCTAACCGGGCTTTCAGGATATTCAAGCGCGCTGGTTCGCCTGAAGGAGTGATAGCACATGACTGATAGGGGATCGCCTTTTCCCAATCGACATGGGACATATCTGGATCAAGAGCCGCGATGATTGAAAAAGTCCATGTAATCCGGGGAAAAGTGCATGAAATCTCCGAAAGAATTCACGACATCCATGGGTAGTCAAAGCGCTCCATCCAGCGTGTAAAATCACTCCCATGAAATCCATCATCCCACTATACCTCATCAGCTCCGTTGCGCTTTACGCAGCCGGCCCGCTTGACGTCCACAAGATCACCTGGACCACTCCATCCGTCGATTCGGTCGATTCCATGCCGCTCTCCGGTCGCCTCGGCGCGGGCGCGAATGTCTGGGTGCAGGACGGTTCGATCTGGCTCTATCTGGCACACAACGGTGCCTACGACGAGAATGGCCGCCTGCTCAAGCTCGGCTGCGTGCGCCTTACGCCCAAAGACGTGAAACTCGGCGATCCGGGATTCACCCAGGAACTCGATCCAGCGACCGGCACGATCACCATCCGCCAGGGAGAGTTCAAAGCGGGACTCTGGTTTGCAGGCGAGACGCTTGTTTACGAATCCGAAACCGGCACCGCCGCTCCGCTCGAAGTCGCGTTCGGAACCTGGCGCGAAAAGACCAAGGACGGCATCCGCAACGACATGATGGGCGCGAAAACCACATTCACCGGCGACCAAATCACGCCATCGATCAGCGGCTTCCTTTGGTTCCACCGTAACGCGGACCATCAGATCGATCTCGCCGGCTTGGCGAAAAGCCAGGGCTCCCCGCCGGAGTCGATGCCGGATGTCACCGCACGCCGGGTTTCCGGTGCGGCGGTCTGCGTCGATGGCGGCATCTCGCAGCCCGCGGAATCCGAGGTGCGCTGGCAGTTCTGGAATGGCAAGGCGTGGACTGGAACCACCCCGGCCAGGACGAAACAACTCATCACCATGCGCCTCGAAGGCGCGGTGGGTGCGGACCCGCAAAAGTGGCCCGCCGAAGCCAAGGCCATGCTCGATGAAAAAAACCGCCAAGCCGCGAAAGCCGATGAACTGAAACGCTGGGATGAATTCTGGTCGCGCAGCCATGTGGTCATCAATCCGGCGGCCGGCGAAAAGGATCCCGGTTTCCTGATCGGCCGGAACTATCAACTCTTCCGCTACATGCTCGCCTGCAACCGCGATGGCGAGCTGCCGCTGCTCTTCAACGGCGGCATCTTCACAACCGACAACAACGGCCGCATCAAGGGCAACAACAACGACGAGTTGCCCACCTTCGAAGGCGAGCCGGTCACCCCGGACTTCCGCCGTTGGATGGGCTGTTATTTCATGGCCCAGAACCAACGCTGGCTCGGCTGGCCGACTCTCGCCAACGGCGACGCGGACCTGCTTTCCCCGACCACCCGTTTCTATCGGGACCGCGCGAAGATCGCCGCGGACCGCGCGAAGAACCAGGGCGCGAACGGCGTCGCCTACACCGAACCGCTCAACATCTGGGGACTTTGCCCGGTTGCTCCGCGTCCGGACGGGCTCTGCGGCGCGCAGCACCTGCTCTATCACTTTTCCATGGGCGTCGAAAACGCGTGGATGAACCTCCAGGCCCACGATGTCATGGGCATTCCGCTCGACAAGGACCTCGGCTGGATCGCCGGAACCGTGCTGTTTTACGACAGCTTCTATCGTTCCGAACTCAAGAAGCGCACCGGCAAGGAATTCGGCGATGACGGCAAGCTCGTGATGTATCCCGGCAATGGCCTGGAATTCGCCGGCGATGCCACCAATCCCATCGACGCCGTGGCCGGCTTCACCCGCGTCACCGACAGCCTGTTGAAGCTCAAGGAACTGCCGCCCGCACTCCGCACCCGGCTCGCATCCATCCAGAAAACCATTCCGCCACTGCCGGTCGCGCGCCGCAGCGGCGTGATGTCGCTTCTTCCCGCCAAGTCCTGGTCGACCGACTACAACAAATGGGAACCGATCGAAATGTATGCCTACTGGCCATATCGCCTCGTCGGTGTCACCAAACCGGAAACCCTGCAACTCGGCCGTGACTCATGGGACACCATCCCCGAAGACCGCGCCCGCCTCTGCAAACAGGATTACTCGTGGATGGCCAACGTCGCCAACATGGCCGCCCTCGCCTCTCCGGAAAAAGCCAAGGAACGCGCGATCTACAAGATGGCCAACACCGCCGCGCCGCAAGCCCGTTTCCCCGCCTTCTTCGGTCCCGGCCACGACTGGCTGCCCGACCACAACTGGGGCGGCGCCGGCTCCACCGGCATCCAGGAAATGTTGTTAGCCCCCGAGCCCGGCGTGAATGGCAAACTCCACCTCTTCCCCGCATGGCCGGCCG
The DNA here is from genome assembly GCA_044240265.1 of Luteolibacter sp. Lineage (GTDB taxonomy): Bacteria > Verrucomicrobiota > Verrucomicrobiia > Verrucomicrobiales > Akkermansiaceae > Luteolibacter. The sequence goes on from JBIHZT010000126.1 coordinate 7,736, forward strand.
AGTGGGATGTGGACTTCAAACTCCATGCGCCCGGCAAGACGCTTGTCGAAGGCGTGTTGAAAGGCGGCAAACTCGTTTCCCTCAAGGTCACACCAGCGTCCCGCGAAAAGGACATCGTCAACTGGCTCGGCAAACATCCGGCGTGGGAGCCGCTCAAGCCGCGCGTTTCCCTCGGCCAGGGCAAACCGATCACCGCCTCCAGCCAGTTTGCCGAGCCCGGCTATGATGTGAACCGCGCCAACGACGGCGACCCGAAAACCCGCTGGGCATCCGACTACAACGCCCGTTCGGGTTGGCTGGAAATCGATCTCGGCGAAGAGAAGGAAATCGGCTCGTTCCTCGTTTCGGAAATCGACTGGAAGGAAACCCGAGCCTTCACCATCGAGGTGAAGCAAGGGGAGTCGTGGAAGGAAGTCGCCCGCGGCACCACCATTGGCACGGATAAGGAAATCCCGATCACCCCGGTGAAAGCGCGCAACGTGCGCCTCAACATCGCCGAGGCGGCGATGGCCATCAACATCAACGAATTCCAGGTGTTTCCGCCGGAGTCGAAATGATGTTTGCCGCCCATGAGGTGTGCTTGGGAGGTGCATGCCTTATGGGAATCATCGG
>JBIHZT010000120.1:0-8515 GCA_044240265.1 Luteolibacter sp.
CCGTAGCGGGCGAATCCCTGGAGGATCATGCTGGCGATGGGGGCGCTGAGCGCCGAGGTGCCGTGGATGACGTCGCGGATTCCGGAGATGATCTCATCCGGATCGGCGGTCTTGAGCAGGTAGCCGGATGCGCCGTTGCAGATCGCGCGATAGACTTTTTCCCGGTCGTCGGATGCCGAGAGGATGAGCACCTTCACATCGGGTAGCAGGAGACGGATGTCGGAGAGCACCTCCAGACCATCGCGCCGGGGAAGTCCCAGGTCTAGCAGTAACAGGTCGGGACGCTCGTTGGTAAACTTGAGCTTGTCGAACAACTCCGCGGCGTTGGCGAAGTGGTGCGGGCAGACGAGGTCGTCTTCGTTGCCGATCAAGCGGCGGATCTGTTTGGCGAAAACCTCGTGATCTTCGAGAATCCAGATGCAGTGGGTGGTGGCTTGAGCGATCATGCTAGGGTTGGGTGGCTGGTGAGGTGAGAGCGTTTGACGAGCAACCGGATGCGGGTGCCGGTATCCTTGGAAGAGATGACTTGCAGCAAGCCTTCGAGCACGCGGGCCCGGTCCTCGAGTTTGCGGACGGGAGCCGGATTTTCGGTGTCGCTCATGGGCAGGCCGACGCCGTTGTCGAGAATCTCAAGGGCGAGCTTGTCGTCCTCGTCCCACAGGCGGATCGTCACGCTGTTCGCCTGCGAGTGCTTGAGCACGTTGTGGATCGCCTCTTTGTAGAATAGAAACAAATGCCGCTTGGCATCGAGTGAAAGCTTGGCGGCGGTCTTGTGGGAGTCGCACTCGACGGTGTAGTTGATTTCCCGCAGCAGGCGGCCGGCGGTTTCCCGCATTCTTTGAACGAGGTCGCCGATGGAGTCCTGGCGGCGCTCCAGCAGCCACACGATGTCGCGCATGGCCAGCGAGCTCTCGCGGGCGATCGATTCCACCTCGCCGAGATCCTGCGCGACCTCCTCCGGACCTTGCAGGCGCACCAAATCCTTGCGGGCGCTGCGGGCGATAAGGGAAATGCTGCCGAGATTGCTGCCGATGTCGTCGTGAAGGTCCGAGGCGATGCGTTTACGCATCTGGTCGAGCTGGTCCCGTGACATCAGGCGCCGCCGCTCGACAATGAACACGGGGATGAGGAAGGTCAGTCCGAGAATCATCGCGGAACCCCAGGTGGCGTTGAGCTCGCTTTCCGATGCTTGTTGGCGCTGGGCCGGCCTGAGCATGGCCAGCTCGCGCTCGATTCGCCCGCGCTCGGCGAGTTGATCCAACCAGATGCCGAAGGGGGAAATCCGCTTTTCAGAGGAGTAGCCGTCCGTCAGGCAGGTGATGGTGGTGGCCTGGTTGCGGTGGGTGCGTGTCACCGGGAGACGCGATGCCAGGTTTTTACCATCCGACCAAATCTCGATTTCCGAGAGGCAGTGTAGTTTGGCATCCCCGATCACATGCGGCCGGACTCCGGTGATGCGGATGCTGGTGGCAAGTCTCCCGGCCATCGGCAGCACCAACGGGGTCATGTTGCTGGTCCCGGGAACGGGGTTCTTCCATTCGCAAACCTGATGTTCACCGTTGGAGTCATGGGTTCCCAGATGAATCTCGATTGATTCCGGAAGGAACAGCGACTCGAAGGCGCGGTTGAGTTGATAGGGGAAGAGGATCAAGCGGTCGAGAGCGGCGGGCTGGTCCAGCTCGATCGACCAGGAAACTGTCTCGTCGGCTTTGGCAACCTGCACGGAGTCGCCGGAATTGGAGCCGGGTTCCTTGCCATTCTGCCAGACTCCTAGGGGAGTGCCGCCGTCCGTCAAAGCTTCCGGATACCAGATTCCGGGCACATTCATGTCACCGCCGCTGGAAGTGACCGTGGCGTCGAATGAAACTGGATTTCCTTTTGAAATCACCGCGATTTCGGATAAGCCGAAAAGATCTTGCGTGCCTTTCTGGTGACCTTGGTGCACGGTCAACCGCACATAGCGGGCGGTGTCCTGAGCCCTGAAAGGAACCGGTTTGCCGTCCGTGGAGAGGGTCAGGTTGGATCCCGAGGAATAAATAATCGTCCGGTTTTTGAAATCCGGATCGGTGGCGAGGTCGATGGTGAAGCGTTTCGGAAAAATGCCGGGATCTTCGAGAAATTCCCTTTGGGAGGGAACCAGGAAAATCTCATCGACGGGCTTTTCGCCGCCGAGGTCGAGGGTGACTGTCGGGTCGGACGCGCCGGGTCTTTCCCGGCAACCGCGGAACCCGAGACTCACTTTCATCGCATGTTCCCGATGCTGTGCGAAGGTGGCGAGCCGTTGGTCGAGCCATGATACCCGGTCTTCCGTTTTCACCAGATTGGAATCGAAAATTCGGGCGATTTTGCCGATGGGGTTCGCGATGGCCACCTCGTCAAAAGCCATCGCTTTACCGGTCACACAGCAAGCCAGGACCGAGAGGGCGGCGCTGCTGAGATTTCGGGACTGACCAAGGATGAACATGATATCTGGGACGCGATACGCAGCGGATCATGTTGGTATTTTAAAAATAATCAATATTTTTTAAATAAAAACCAGCTTGTGTTGTCTAAGCACCGTGATTTGAAAGACTCCTTGAAAATCCGGCATAAAATATCACCTCGCAACGGGCGTGGTTCGCCGGAAATCACGCCGGTGACAGAAACTTTTTGACAGCCTCACGCTTGAGGCGGAGTTCGCGCCATTCATTGACCAGTCGGCTGGCCTCGATGATGCCGCAACCGGCGGGGAGCATGAGGCTTTGCCCCTCCCACCAGATGCCGCGGATGGCGACGACCGCATGGAACTCGCCGCGGTCCCAGAGGCCGAAGGGTGCGCCGAATTCCTGCGGGCCGGCGAGGCGGTCGCGCCAGTCCAGCAATAGTGAGAGGGTCTCCCCGGTGCGCGGCAGCGGGCCGAGCGCGGGGGTCGGGTGAAGTCGCCGGATCAAGGCTTCCGGCGTTTGTCGGGAGTGGATTTCCAAGCGGATGAGGGTGAGAAAATGGACGATCGATCCTAGGTCGAGAATTTCGCGGGAGCGGCGCTCGACTTTTCCGAGATCCAGCAGCTTGGAAACGAGGGTTTGGGCGACGTATTCGTGCTCGCGGATTTCCTTTTCATCCACCGCGAACACCTCTTGGTCCTCGCTTCTTGCCGTGCCGGCGAGAGCCATGGTTTCGAGGTGGTCGCCACTCAGGGCGAACAGCAGTTCCGGGGTGGCTCCCGCGAAGCCTGAGTCCGCTTTAATCCAGCCATAGGAATAGAGCGGTGCCTGTTGGCGGCTCATTGCGGCCAGAATCGCCGCTTTCGGGGATTTCGCCGCTTTCCCGGTTTCAGTGACGACCGGCACGGTTTTTTCAAAAACTCCGCTGTGAATGGCGGACATGATTTCCTGAAAAACCACGGAAAACGGCGCGGCGTCGAGCGGTGACCACTTACACTCCAGCGGCGGTGTTCCGTCGAACCTCGATGAAAATTCCGCGACGGTCGTGCGCTCGATGGAGTCCGGTGTTTTCCATGGCGCGGCGTCCTTGAGTCCGAAGTCCTGTACGTAAAACGAAACTCCGTCCGGAGATGGTTCCGGCGACTCTTGGAAAGGGCCGTGACCAACGATCAGGGAGCCATCTCGTTTGGCGAGCCAGGCGGTTGAGTCGGATCGGTTTTCCATGTGGCGGTGCGCGAAGGTGGTCCGGCGCGATGCGTCCCGCAAGCAGGATTCGGAGGTTAGAAGGCGTCCTTGACGTGGTTGATCCCGGGCTTTTCCCCGTGCTTCACGGTTACCTCGATGACGTCGAACCTCCATGGCAGATCGCGGGTTCCGAGGCGCTTGAGCCAGGAATTCGCCCCGCGCTCAATCAATCCTTGTTTGTCTTTGCCCACCGCATCCAGGCCGCGGATTTTGCCGCCTTGGCGGCGGGTTTTCACTTCGACAAAAAGCAGCAGTTTCCCGCTGCGGGCGATGATGTCCACTTCCCCCCGACGCGGGCCGCGGTAGTTTCTGGCCAGGATTTTGCACCCTTGTGACCGCAGCCAGTCGGTTGCCACTTGTTCGCCGTAATTTCCAAGCCAGATCCGGTCGCGCGGTTCGCCATCAATGTCCGTCAAGCGGCAGGGCGAGTTGAGCGACCGGCTGAAACGAGCGACGATGATGGCGACAAGGTCCGTGAATCCGAAGCGCTTCAAGATGTGCCTTGGTGCCATATCCCTGGTGTTTCGCAAAGCCGAATAGCGGGAACTCCCGGTCGAGCTCCGTCATGATCCGGTCGCGTGTGACCTTGGCGATGATGCTGGCCGCCGCGATGGAGAGGGAGAGACCGTCGCCTTTCACGATGCCATCGTGCGGAAGCGGGAAATTTTTCACTGGGAGTCCGTCGATCAAACAATGCTCGGGCGGGGGATCAAGCGCCTCCACTGCCCGGCGCATCGCCAGGTGGGTGGCGTTCAGGATGTTGAGCCGGTCGATTTCCTCGCGATCCGCTGTGGCCACCGCCCAGGAAATGGACGTGTCGGTGGTGAGCCGCTCGTAAAGAATCTCTCGTTTCGCCGGGCTGATTTTTTTAGAATCATCCAGTCCGGGGCAGGTGAAATTGACGGGTAAAATCACCGCTGCGGCGGCGACCGGGCCGGCAAGCGGCCCTCGTCCCGCTTCGTCGATACCCGCGATCCGGCGGAGGCCGCGGGCACGGAGGGCGGATTCGAGAGCTAAGTCTGGCATCAGAAGCGGTTGAAGCGGTCGCGGGTGGCGAGCTGGGAATAGCTGATGGTGGCGAAAAGTTGAGTGGAAATGATTGTGCCGTCGCTGTCCATCACTGCGCCGACGCCGGTATGGGTCCAGGAGCTTCGCATGTTGTGTTCGTGGGCTTTGGACTGCGACCAGAGTTTCACCATTGTCTGGGCAGGGCTGCTTCCCGCGTGGGTGCTGGCGGCCACATTTTCGCTGACGTTCATCATTTGGTAGCGCTCGCGGGCTAATAAAGCCCGCCCTTCGAAGCCGAAGTGGCTGACGTTTTTCCCGTAGAGCCCGAAGCTGCCGCGGTGTTGGCGAAGATATTCGCAGTGCTCTTGGGCCAGCCGGTCCAGGCCTGCATGGCGTTGAAGATCCACTGTGCCGTGGCTGCGGCGGTAGGAATTGACTTCCGTGAACACCCGTCCGGAAAGCGATGAGTCGGGACGAAGAGATACCGACATCGGGATCTTGGTGATGATTGGTTTGGGGGCGCAAGATGCCAAGGCACCGATGCAAACGACAGCGATGACTTTCAGGTAGGGGTGTGTTCTCATTTTGGGGACAGAGCGGGGACTGTGCTCTGTTACTTCAATCGTTGAAATTAAAGCTCATTTCAAAATAATCACATAAGTATCAATTTTTTTCCGAAATGGACGGCCCGGTGTGGCAAATCCCCGTCTAGGCGTCGCGATTCACGGCGACCGCGCAGGCTTTGTAGTTCGGCTGGCGGGAGTGCGGGTCGAACGCGGAGTGGGTGAGCCGGTTTACTTCCGGGTAGTGCATCGGGACGAAGATTTGGCCGCGCTGGACGGTGGGCGCGAGATAGGCGGCGGCGGTCAGCCGTCCGCGTCGCGAGCGGAGGGTGACCGCGTCGCCTTCCCGGATGCCGAGGTCGCGGGCGTCGGCGGGGTGGATTTCCAGATAGACGTTCCGCGGGTAGAGTTTTTTCAGGATGTCGGACTGGCCGGTGCGCGTCTGGGTGTGCCATTGGCTGCTGGTGCCGCGGCCGGTGAGCATGAGGAAGGGGAAATCGGAATCCGGCGGCTCGGGCAATTCCGCCGGTGGGGAAAACAGGATTTTCGCCCTGCCGTCCGGCGTGTAATAAATGCCGTCCTCGAACAGGCGCCGTTCGCTGTGATTTGAAATTTGAGATTTGAGATTTGAGGCGGTCGCCGGCCACTGGATGCCGCCGAGGCGGTCGATCATTTCATAGCTGTCGATGCCGGTGATGTCGCAGGGGCGGTCTTTTGTGAGATCCCGCAGGAGCAGGAACGCGGCCTCGGGCGTGGTCCACTTGGCGAACATCCCGCCGCAGCCCCAGGCGTTGGCGATGAGCCGGAAGATCCGGAAATCCGACAACGCCTGCCCCGGGGCTTTTCGAACCGCCTTGAGCGTGCCGATGCGGCGCTCGGAGTTGATGAAGCAGCCGTCCTTTTCCCCCCAGCCGGCGGCGGGCAGCACGAGGTCGGCTACCTGGGCGGTCTCGGTGGTGTGATACATGTCCTGCACGACGAGGAACTCCAGTTTTTCGCGCAGCGCGGCGAGCCGACCGGAATTGATCCAGGAGTGGAACGGATTGGTCGCCACGATCCACAGCGCTTTGATTTTCCCGGACTCCGCCGCTTCGAGGATCTGGTCATAGGCGAGTGAGTAGTCCGACGGGATGCACTCCAGTGGGATTTCCAGTCCGGCGGCGACTTTTTCCCGGTGCGCTTCGTCTGAGAAATCGTGTCCGCCGACGAGCGAGGTGGTGTTGGAAAACAGGCGCGAGCCCATGGCGTTGCACTGGCCGGTGATGGAGTTGGGGCCGGTGCCGGGCTTGCCGATGTTGCCCGTCATCAGGCAGAGATTGATGATCGCCTGTGCCGTGCGCACGCCCTCGTGGGATTGGTTGACGCCCATCGTCCACCACCAGGACACGCGCTTGCCGGGCTCCGACACCGTGCGGGCTAACTGCTCGATGGTTTCTGCCGACTGCCCGGTCCGCTCCGCCATTGCTTCCGGGGAGTAGTCTTTGAGAAACCCGGAAAACTCCGCGATGCCTTCGGTCCGCGCCAAGGATGCGGCATCCACCCGTCCGTCGCGCAGGATGCAGTGCGCCAGCGCGTAGAGCAGCGGGAGGTCGCCCTTGGGCTTCAGGGCCACATGCTGGGTGGCGGCTTGGGCGGTCTCCGTCGCCCGGGGATCGATCACGATGATTTGCGGGTTGCGCCGGTTGCGCATCACCCGCTGCCAGAGAATGGGATGGGCGATGCAGAGATTCGCGCCGATCAGGACGATGACGTCCGACTCTTCGAAGTCCGCATACGTCGCGGGTGGCGCGTCGAAGCCGAAGGATTGTTTGTAAGCAGTGACCGCCGTGGCCATGCACTGGCGGGTATTCGCGTCGCCATGCAGGAAGCCCATCCCGAACTTGAAGAGGCAGCCGAGGAACGCCATTTCCTCGAGGGGAATCTGCCCGGTGGATAGAAATGCCACCGATTCCCGCCCGTGCTCCTGGCGGATCGCTTTCAGCCGCGTGGTGAAGACGTCCAGCGCCGTCGGCCAATCGGTTTTCACGAGATTTCCCGCTTTGTCGCGCAGCAAGGGCACGGACGCCCGGTCCGGCGAATCCAGAGGATCGAGCGCCTGCCAGCCTTTCGGGCAGGCCATTCCCAGGTTCACCGGATAGCCCGCCTGGGGGCTCAGGTTGATGGCCTCGCCGTTTTCATCGAGGTGGATCTTCAGTTGGCAGCCGGTCGCGCAATAGCCGCAGATCGACGTGGCGGTGGACGCCGGCTTGAGGCGCGCGGGAATTTTTCCCAGCCCGAAATCTCCCGGTTCCTGCACCAGATCGCGGGTGAGCGGACCGGCGTGCTGTTTGAGAAATCGGGTGAGCATTGGTAATGAGTGGGTCGCGACCGTAAATCAGCAGGTCGCATGCAAGATGCTCCGGTCAATTCAAGCCTGCGGCTGGGCATGGCTCATGCGCGGGATGAAGGCGTTTAATGGGAACTGTGTCACGCCTGGCGACGCAGTGTCAGATGGATGATTTCCGCGGGGGCGTTCATCCGCATGGGGAACCAGTTGCCAGTGCCGTTGCTCATGACGAGTGCTCGTCCGGCTTTTTGATAGAGTCCGGACCAGTAGCGGAACATGGCGGGGCCCGCGCCGGTATCCGCCGTGAGCATCAACTGGCCGCCATGGGTATGGCCGGAAAGGGTGAGCGGGAATCCGTGCTCGGCCGCCCGCTCGAAGGCGTGTGGGTGGTGTGACAGCAGGATGGGAAACGCCTCGGAATCGCGGAGGGTGGCGACCGCGCTCACGTCGCGCGCCATTGCCTCTTCGCCGTGGTTCCAGACCGTCCCGAGAATCTGCACCGGTACGCCGCGCACCTGGATGGTGGCGGCCTGGTTGCGCAACAGTGCCAAGCCGGCGTCGCGCACGCCTTTTTCAAATCCCGCCGGGTCGTCAAAAAGATCGTGGTTCCCCTCGACCAGGAAAACGCCGGATTTGGCCCGCATTTTTTGCAGCATGGCCACGGCTGCGGGGAGATCGCGGAGGGTGTTGTCGATGAGGTCACCGGTGAAGAGCACGAGATCCGCGTCCAGGCTGCTTGTCGTGGCGGCGATTTCATCGAGTACGCGGCCGCGGGTGAATTTCCCCACGTGGGTGTCGGTGACGTGGGCGATGCGCATGCCGTCGAGCGCGGCGGGCAGATCCTCAAGGAGAATTTCCATCTCCCGCACCCGGAACCGCGTGATGCGCGGTATGTGGAACGCCGCCATGGCATAAGTGGCGCTCACCGGCAGGCCGACCACTGTGGCGGC
>JBIHZT010000122.1:0-8482 GCA_044240265.1 Luteolibacter sp.
CCGACGGTTTGCCAGATCCCTCGCCGGATGCGGCACCTCATCACGACGGTGTGTCCAATCTGCTCAAATACGCGTTCAACCTGAACCCGGACGGCCCGGACACACGGACACTTGGCCCGGGCTCTGAAAACGCCGGCCTGCCGTCCGCGACGGCCGATCCCGAGGCTCCTTCGTCCGCGTTCCTGTTTCGATACCTCCGCCGCAAAGGCAGCGGGATGGTTTATCTCCCGCTTTGTTCCACCAGTCTCGCTCCCGACTCGTTCGGACCGCTCCCGGATCCGGTCAGAATCGATTCCCTCAACGAGGATTGGGAGCGCGTGACGCACCGGGTGACCATCGCCCCCGCCGGGTCCTGCTTCTTCAAGATGGCTGTCAACATGCCATGACCGACGGGCGATGTTCATGGGTTTCAGGCGGAAGCCGTTGTTGCGCCCGACATCCCTAGCAGCACTGGCGAAGTCACGCCGATCGTCCCTGTGTGACGATCGCGGCAACCGCCACCGGTGCCGGGCCTCAAAAGCAATTTGGAGACGGCTAAATTGGCTCTTTCCGCGACGTGAGACAGGCTGTTAAAACTCCGCGCATGGTAGCCACTTCCCTCACCCGTACTTGTTCCGCGATCCTCGTGGCGGCAGGTTCGAGCCGGCGGATGGGCTTCGACAAACTCGCCTCGCCGCTGGCCGGAGTGCCGGTCTTGCGGCGCACCCTCGACGCGTTTCTCGCCGCGGAATCCATCGCCGAGGTGGTCGTCGTGTGCCCGCCGGAGCGCTGGGAACTGCTGGGCGACATGGAATTTTCCAAACCCGTGAGGCGCGTGGACGGCGGCGCGGACCGCCAGCACTCCGTGGCGGCCGGGCTCGCGGCTCTAGCGGCGGGAGCGCGGCTCGTCGCGGTGCATGACGGCGCGCGGCCGCTGATTACCCCTGCCGATATCGACCGCTGCGTGGCGGCGGCGGGAGAACATCGCGCCGCCGCATTGGCGCGGCGCGTGACCGAGACCCTGAAGCGCTCCGACGCGGACGCCTTCAGCGCGGACGCCGTTTCGCGGGAGCAACTCTGGTTCATGGAGACCCCGCAGGTTTTTGAAATCCCGCTGCTGCTGGAAGCCTACGCGGCGGTCGCGGCGCAGGAGCTGGCGGTAACGGACGAAGTCTCGGCCCTGGAGGCCATCGGCGTCCGCGTGAAGTTCGTGGAATCCACCTACCCTAACTTAAAAATCACCACCCCCGCGGATCTCGCGCTGGCAGAAGCACTTTTACGATGAGCAAGGCAATTTACGAATGGCGACAAATCCCCAACGGCCCCCGGCTGGCGGTCGCGACGGTGGCGGACTCCGAGTGCGCGGCACTCTCGATCTACATTCCCGCGGGCAGCCGCGATGAATCCGACTTTCCCGCCGGCCTCGCGCACTTCGTCGAGCACATGGTTTTCAAAGGCACCGAGCGCCGCAGCGCCCGCGAGCTGAGTTTCGAAATCGAAAACGCGGGCGGCCAGCTCAACGCCTGCACGTCCGAAGACCAGACGGTCTATGAAGGCCGCGGCGAGGCGGACATGTTGGCAATCCTCGCCGATGTCATCTGCGACATGGTCTGGCACGCGACCTTTCCTGATAGTGAAATCGCATTGGAACGCGAAGTCATCGGCGAGGAAATCACGATGTACAAGGAGTCACCGGCGGACCACATCGGCGACCTGATTTCCAGCGCGCTGTGGGACCGGCACCCGCTGGGCAATTCGATTTCCGGGTCGGTGGAATCCATTGCGCAGATCCACCGCGACACGCTCGTGGAGTTCCGCAGTCGTCACCATTTCCGCGATGATATCGTGATCGCGGTGGCGGGTCCATTTACGTTGGAAACCGTCGAGGCAATCCTCCGGCCGCACTTACCCAACGAGGGCTTTCACGCCCCTGAAAAGCCGGTGCCCTTCGACCGGACCCAAGCAGTCTCGCTGACCCTCACCGACAAGCGTGAGACCGACCAACTCCAGCTCGCACTCGCCTGGCACACGCCGGGACGGCACGCGGAGTCCCGCCACGCGCTGCGCCTGCTGAGCATGATGCTGGGGGAAACCGCCAGCTCGCGGCTGTTCCTCGAACTGCGCGAGGAGCGCGGCCTTTGTTATCAGATCAGCAGCGATGTCACCTTCTTCGACGAGACCGGAGCCTTCGAGATCAGCGCCGGGCTCGACCCGGAATCCCGCGAAGAGGCGCTGGCCTGCATCCACCGGGAGATCGCCGACCTCGTCACTAACGGCCCCCGCCCCGGCGAGCTGGACCGGGCGAAGCGCCTGACCATCGCCCAAAGCAAGCTCGCCTTCGAGTCCACCGGCGCGCACGCCGCATGGGCCGGCGAGGGCCTGCTCGACTTCGGCCGCATCCCCTTCCCCGCCGAGTGGCGGGCCACCATCATGGCGGTCACCGACGCGGACGTGCAGTCCATCGCCCGCGAGGTGTTTCTCGATCAAACTCCGTCGATGGCGGAGATCGGCGAGCGATGAGGGGAGCACGCAGCATTCAAATTCCCCTTCCCGATGCCCGCGCCCTTCCATCCGTTCACGCTTGAGCATGGCACGGCCCTCGGGCTCGGCGCGATCGCCGCCACCACCTTCATCCTCGTCGGAAAACGCGGTGGCAACGGCCGCAAGCTGGCGACCGCGCTGCTGGCGTCTATCAATCTGTGCGTCTATCCGCTGAGTCTCGCCGCATGGTGGTCGCTCGCCGCGGAGAAATCCATCGACAACCTGCTGCCCTTCCACCTGTGCGACATCGCGGCGATCACCGCGGGCATCGCCCTGATCACCAAGCGCCCGTTGTTCTGCGCGCTCACCTATTTCTGGGGGCTGGCCGCCACCGTGCAGGGACTTCTGACGCCCGCCATCACCGTCGGCTTCCCCGCCCTGCCCTTCGTGATGTTTTTCGTCCACCACTTCGCGGTGGTGACCGCCGCGCTCTATCTGCCACTCGTGACCGGCTGGCGGCCGAAGCAGCCGTTCTGGAAGGGACCGCTGGAAGTTTACGGCTGGTCGCTGGTTTACCTCGCCTTCGCGATATCCGCGAACCGCCTGCTCGGCAGCAACTTCGCCTTCGCCTCGCGCCCGCCGGACAACCCCAGCCTGATCGACCACCTCGGCCCCTGGCCGTGGTATCTGCTTGCGATGCAGGTCATCGCGCTGGCGTTCTTTTTCCTGCTCGCACTGCCGTTCGTTCGGAAAAGCGGAAGAAACACATGAACGGGCAAAACGGCGGAAGCCGAAGCCGTCGCGCCAATTAAGGAAGTAAATTTCTCCAATTAGATCGACATCTCCCGTCACCTGGCGAGACTCCGGCATGCCCGTGGTGATGACTCGCCCTCATTCCAGCCGGAAACGGCTTTCACCCGGTAAAACCCGATCCGACCGCCCGTGGCAGGGTTCCCGCTGTAACTCCTCCGCGCCCCACAGCCGCCACAACCAAAGACATCCATGAAAACAAAGTTCGCACTATTCCTATCCACCGCCGGCCTGCTCCATGCGGGAAATCCTGACCTTGAGGTCCCCGTCGCCGCCAAGCCCGAGCCGTGGATCACCCCCATCCTCGACATCCGCGCCCGCTACGAATTCGGCGACGTGCAGTTCAAGGACGAGTCCAACGCCCTGACTTTCCGCGAGCGTGCCGGCTTCAAGACCATGAAATGGCACGGCTTCAGCGCGCTCGCCGAGGGCGAGTTCACCGAGGTCGCCGTCGCTGACTACAACGCCGCCGCCGGCGCGGACGCCTTCCCCAAAGATGCCGCCAACACCGTGATCGCCGATCCGCGGAACGCCGAGCTCAACCAAGCGTTCATCCAGTACGATGGCTTCGACAGCACCGCCAAAGTCGGACGGGAGAAAATCGTCTATGACAACGCCGCCTTCATCGGCAACGTCGGCTGGCGTCAGAACGAACAGACCTTCGACGGGATCACCTTCGATAACAAATCCATCGACGGCCTCACCCTCAAGCTCGCCTACATCAACCAAGTGAACCGGATCTTCGGTGCCGAAGCCGACTCCCCGCTTCTCGCCGTGCCGGGAACCGCCACCACGCCTGCGGTCATTTTCGACAACGTCACCGACATCGAGGGCGACATCGGCCTGATCAACGGCTCCTACACCGGCATCGAGGGCCTCACTCTGGGCGGCTATGCCTACCTGATGGAGTTCGACGAAAAGGAAAACTGGGATAACAACACCTTCGGCATGAGCGCCCAGGGCGACGTCCTCGGGCTCACCCTCTACGGCGAGCTCGCCTGGCAGGACAAGGCCGGATTCGGCGCCGATGAAGACGCATTCTACTTCCACGCCATCGCCACCAAAAAGTTCGGCACACAGACGCTCGCCGTCGGAGTCGAGCAGCTCAACGCCGGTTTCAAAACCCCGCTCGCCACCGTACACGTCTTCAACGGCTGGGCGGACGCGTTCATTAACGGCCGCATCGAGGGCACTCACAACGGACTCACCGACGTGTATGTCTCCCACACGCTCCCGCTCTGCTGGGGCGTCAAGTGGACCAACGTGCTGCATGCCTTCGGCGACGACGAGATTTCCACCGGCTACGGTTGGGAATACGACTCGATGCTGGTCAAGAAGTTCAACGACAACTTCACCGCCATCGCCAAGTATGCCTTCTTCGAGTCAGAGGGAGATGTCTTCATCGAAAACGGCACCGCCGTTCCCGATACGAACCGCTTCACGATCGAACTCAACTACACGTTCTAACGCCCTTGCGGCGGATGCGGAAAAACCCATCGCCTCAACTTCCGTATCCGCCGTGCGCCTCACCATCGGCGAATCCGAAGACCCTGCGGACGGCCGCCATCTCCCCGGTGAGGCGGCCGTCCGCATTTCTTACGGTGAGCGGGTTCTCGACCACCGTTCCTACGTCGCAATCCTGCGGGTGGCGGCAGGCGAAAAGCGTGAATAGCGGCGGCAGCGTCTCGCGCGGAATCACATCCCGCAGCCGGACGACCTTGAGCCCGGAGGCCGCGATGCCATCAAGGGCACGCTGCTTCTGCGGTGAGGGAAAACAAACCACGAACCAACCGCCGGGCGCGAGGTGCCCCACCGCCGCCTTGGCGTAGTCGCCCACATCGCCCCGCAGCTCGAAGCGGGCATGCGCTTTCTGCGAGTCCTGCGGGATCACGCCGGAGCCGGGCGGAAAATAAGGCGGACTGCCGGTGATGAGCGGAAATTTCCGACCAAGCGCCAATTCCCGCAGATCGCCTAACGAATGATCCACCCGCTGGCCGAGATCGTTGTATTCGAGATTCGCCCGCAGCAGGCGATAGCTGATTTCCTGCGCTTCCACACAGGTTAGCCGGGCCTCCAGCCCCATGCCCCACAGCGTGAGCAACCCGACAGTGCCGATGCCGGTGCCGAGATCGAGGTGTTCAGTAACCGGCGGGGAAACCTGCAAGGCATACCACGCGGTCAGCACGTCATCCGCCGAATGGCGGTGGCCCTTGAGACGTTGCGCGATCAACCAACCCGCCGCGCCACCGGCATCGTCCTGCCAAGGCTCGCGCCCGGTCAGCCCGCGCGGACCGGTCAGCGCGTCGAGTGTGACGCGCTCGCCAAGCTCGGCTTCCAGTCGCTCGCGTTCTTGCTGCCAACGGACCATGCCGGCCGGCGGATGAAATGGTTCGGATGCCATGAATGGCCGCCATTCTTCCCAAGCCGGGATCACCGGGAAAGTCTCAATTCCCTGCTTACGACCACATCGTCGAGGCGCACTCGTATCCAACCTTCTTTATTTCCGATCAGCCGGTCCTTGTTCGTCCCCTGGGCGTCGCCGAAGATCCCGTCGAGCGTGTCCGAGTTCGCCTTCTCGATGGCCTGCGTCGCCTTCTGGATTACCATGCCGACGTGGGTCGTCGTTTCACGCACATCCTTCCAATGATTCCCCTTGGGCACCTGGAAGCGGTGGAACTCCGGCTTGCGGGCGTATTTCACATCGCCATCGCTCTCCGCCAGCGCCTCGGCGAACTCCTCGTCATAGACATCGCAGATGCGCTTGAAGAACAGCAGCGGGAAGATGAACTGCTTGTAGTCCCCGGCATCGATGTGCCCGCGCAGGAAGGTGGCGGCACCCCAGAGGTATTTTTCGAGGGTTTGTTGGTTCATGGGTGATTTTCGGAAGAGCGGGTGGTGCGCACGGCGCGGAACGTATGCCCTGCCGCCAGGGTGTCGCGGATGAAATCGAGGAAACCGCCCTCCGGCAGGCAGGGAATCACATCGAAGGGCATGAGGGTGTCGCCGGCGCGGATGACGTTTTTATCGTGGGCATCGAAGACGCCGAGATTGTCATCCGCCCGATAGTAGGCGGCGGTCGCGACCTTTTGAAACCCGAGCGAGGTGAACCAGTCGTCGATTTCCTGCTGGGTGACGGCGACGATGTCGAAGCGCGGTTGGGAAGTGACGATGCTGAGATCGCCCGGCTGGGAGATCACGCCTTCGAGCCGATTAAGGCCGGGGACAAGCAGGTTGTGAAGCTCCAGACGTTCGAGATACTGGAGAGGAGTGGCCTCCCAGAGATGGAAGCGGCGGGCATCATCGGCCGATGACACCAAGGCCAGCTCGATGCCGGGATTCAGGCCGAAGACGCGGTTCTTGGTAAGTTTCCAATAACGATCCGTGGCCTCCTCATACCAGATGTCGTGCTCCTGGCCCCCTTTGACCGCCTTGGCGGGCAGGTCCTCGGGATTCAGCAGGAGACCCAGACTCTCCGCCCATCCCGCAAGACAAGCTTCCTGGCCGGCGAAGGTGCCCTGCCCAGATGGGAATCCATCTCCCGATAGGCCTCCGCGGAGGTAAGCGAGCGCCGCGAGGACACGATCCTCACCACCTGCTGGGTGCTGAGCTGGGCTCGGATCTTCGGAGGGCTCTCGTGTTTCATCGGGCATCAGCGTAGCGGGAAAATGGCGTGTGATCAAGGACGGCGGTAGGTACGCGGTCAAATGGTGACTCCGAACTCGCGAAGTTTGGCTTTGAGGTGAGTTTCCGCTTTTTGGCATTCCGCCCAAGCCGTCTTTAAATCGGCGAGCGCTTCCTTGACGGTGGGCAGGTCGTCCTC
Source organism: Luteolibacter sp. (assembly GCA_044240265.1). Classification (GTDB taxonomy): domain Bacteria; phylum Verrucomicrobiota; class Verrucomicrobiia; order Verrucomicrobiales; family Akkermansiaceae; genus Luteolibacter. Next base: position 7,091 of record JBIHZT010000122.1, read on the forward strand.
AACCACCTTCTCGACATAGAGCGGAATGTTCAGATTGTGATCGTTCTCCGCGATCTCGGCCATGGTAGAGGGCGGACGTGCCGAGTACGCAGTGATCAGGGAGCAAAGGAAGAAATGAGGGAGTTGAAACGCTGAAATGAAGAGGAAGATCTGCCACCGGCGGGAGCCGGGACTCTTGATGCCAACGCTAACAAACCACTGGGAGGCGCAAAGGAGAAAATCCGGGGATTTCGCAAGCGAACCATGACGCGTCGCGACATTCCTGGCGCGAGCGAGGGCCTGCTGGCGACAGGAATCTCGCCGCTCCTTATGGGTGCCGGAGATCAACACTGAAGTTGAAAGTGAGGCGGTTGCAGATGAGCCGCCGTGTAGCGTCGCCCTGAGCGTCGATGCCGGGGAGCCGCGCGAAGCTTTTCATCGGCTCCCCCCCACGTCCCGGCCTCGGGGCCGGTTTGCGACGGTCGCAGACCTCAGCGAGACGGCATCAGGAGGAGTCGTTGGATTTCGATTTCGTGTCGCTAGCGGGGGCGCGCAGCTTGGCGCAACCCGGCCAGGACTGCTCCGCCAGATTTTCGTTTTCCGGAGTTGTCGTTAGTGCGGAAAAGCGTTTAGGCTCAGCCATGGCTGACGAAAATGGCGATACGACTCCGGCATGGATTGAAACCAGCGCCCTCACCGCGCCCGCACTTCTGGGCGCTGCGGCGGGTTTGTTGTTGGGCGATTTGATGCACCGCGGTGCGCGGCGGGGCGTAGGAATCGGCCTCGGTGCCCTGGGTATCGCGGCGTTGCTGCCGTTCGTCGTCGGCGGTGTGACGGATCTGGTGACGGGTCCGCGCAGCAAGTTCGGCGTGCGCCGGAAGATCCAGCGCATCCGGGATGCCGGGATCGTGGCGCCGAGTTACAACGACGTGGAGGAAGAACTGCGCGAGCAAGGCCTGCTCTGAGCCGATGCGGATCGCGGTGACAGGAACCACCGGCCGGGTGGGTGCCGCACTGGTCAGGCATTTTTCCGCGAAGCACGAGGTGATTCCCCTGCCCCGCCGAGTCTGCGATCTGGCAGAACCGCGGTCTCTGGCAAGTGCTTTGGACGGGCTGGATTGCGATGTCTTCATCAATCCGGCGGGAGTCACATCACTCGAAGTTTGTGAGGATGATCCGGCGCTGGCGATGCGGGTGAACGCGGAAGCGCCGGAAGAAATCGCGGCGTGGGCGGCGAGGAGCGGGGTGAGAGTGGTTCATTTCAGCACGGATTACGTGTTCAGCGGCGAGAGCGAGGGGCTCCGAGGTGAAGACGATCCGACGGTGCCGGTGAATGGGTACGGCAGGAGCAAGCTGGCCGGCGAGTGCGCGGTGTTAGAGCATCCTGATAATTGTGTGGTGCGGGTTTCCTGG
>JBIHZT010000179.1:0-7008 GCA_044240265.1 Luteolibacter sp.
CTGGGGAGCGGCACCGGCGAACCTGCTGCCAAGGTTCCTGCTAGGGGCGCAGCCGCTCACACCGGGGTGGGCTCGCGTCCTGATCCGCCCGAACACGGGAGACCTGAAATCCGCCGGCGGCAGGATCCCCACGCCACGCGGGCCGGTCCAGATCGACTGGAAAAACGAATCTTCGATGAAAATCGCACTCAACCTGCCAAAGGGAGTGAGCGCCAAGGTCGAGTTGCCGGCCCCCGCCGACTCGAAAGGCGTCTCCATCGCGGGGAAGCCGGTGGACGCCAAGCGCGTCGGCACACGCTGGCACTTGGAAAAGGACGTCTCCGGGACCGTGGTGATCTCGGTGGAGTGATTTTCCGGCGCGTTTCCTGAAAATCCGGGTTGCCCTGCGCTAGCGGATGCCGTGAAGTCGCGCCGTGCGTTACGAATCCATTTCCCCGGAGTTCTTTGTCCGCAACCGCCAAAACCTCCGCGGGCTGCTCAAGCCGAACAGCATGGTCATCCTCCATGCCAACGACATCTATCCGACCAACGCCGACGGCACGCTGCCCTTCAAGCAGAACAGCGACCTCTTCTACCTCACCGGCGTGGACCAGGAGGACACCACGCTGGTACTCATGCCGGATGCCGTCGATCCCAAGGAGCGCGAGATTCTTTTCGTGAAAGAGACCAGCGAATTGATCGCCGTCTGGGAGGGCGAAAAACTCAGCAAGGAGCAGGCCCGCGCGGCGACCGGGGTGGAGCGCATCGAGTGGGCGCAGGGATTTGATGGATTTCTCCACCGCATGGTGCCCCAGGTGGAGCACATCTATCTGGCGACCAACGAGCATCTGCGCGCAAGCGTGGTCGTGGAGACCCGCAACGCGCGGTTCATCAAGGACTGCCAGGCCCGCTATCCGCTGCACCGCTACGAGCGCCTCGCGCCACTGCTGCACCGGCTGCGCGTCACCAAGGACAAGGAGGAGCTCAAGATGCTCCAGCGCGCCTGCGACATCACGGAGGCGGGGTTCCGGCGTTTGCTGGGGTATATCAAGCCCGGCGTGGGCGAGTGGGAGATCGAGGCCGAGCTGCTGCATGAATTCGTCCGCCGCGGCTCGCGCGGCTTCGCCTACGCACCGATCATCGGCACCGGTAAAAACGCCTGCGTGCTGCACTATGTGGAAAACGACATGGTCTGCCAGGATGGCGACATGGTCCTGATGGATGTGGCCGCCGAGTATGCCGGCTGGGCGTCCGACCTCACCCGCACGGTGCCGGTGAACGGAAAGTTCACCAAACGCCAGCGCGAAGTTTACAACGCCGTGCTCCGGGTCTTCCACGGGGCTAACGGAATCCTCCGCCCCGGCAACACACCGATGGAATACCAGAAACAAGTCGTCGAGCTGATGGAGCGGGAGCTCGTCCACCTCGGGCTCTTCAGCGCCAAGGACGCCCGCGAGCAGGGGCCGGACAAGGCGCTGGTGAAAAAGTATTTCATGCACGGCACCTCGCACCACCTCGGGCTCGACGTGCACGACGTCAGCCCGCCGCACGCGCCGTTCGCGGAAGGCATGGTCTTCACCATCGAGCCCGGCATCTACATCCGCGAGGAGGCGATGGGCGTGCGCTTGGAAAACGATTTCCTGATCGGCAAGGACGGCAACTTCGACCTGATGGGGAAAATCCCGATTGAAGCGGATGAAATCGAGGCGCTGATGCGCGGCTAGTCAGCGCGGCACCTGGGCCACGTGATACCAGGCGCGCCCGCCCATCAGCTCATGGCCGGACTCCGCGCGCAGCGAAGTTAGATCGAGGCCGTAGAGGTAGGCCTGCTTGAACGGTCCGCAGCCGAGCGTGACATCCCGGCCGTGGTTCGAGAGCACGGCGCGGGTCACGGCCACCGCTTGCTCGTCGAAGCGCTTCGAGCCGTAGCGCGCGGTTTGCGGATAGGTGTGGCAACTGAGTTGAATACCGGCGAGCGTCGCTTCATCCACCGGTTCGGAAAAGCGGAGGATGAAGCCGCCGGGCGTGGCCTTGAGTTTATCCAACGAGAAAAACGATTTCCCGTTCCAACGGACGCGGGTGATGCCGGTGCCGCCCGCCCACGACAGGCCGGTCTTGCCGACGTAGAGCGCGCCGTCCGGACCGAACGCCAGGCGGTGGTTGCCGATGCCGAGCGGCGACTTGTCGAGGAACGGCACCAGCGCCGACTGATAGATTCCGTCCACCTCGTCATCGAGCACGCGGACCAGCGTGTTCTGGTTCATCTCGCCGATGATCGTCTGGCCCGTCATTCCGGCGGGCAGCGCTCCCGCCGGCGCCGGGACCGGCTGGGTGGGCGAGTTCGCCAGCGCGCCGTAGGGAAACAGCCCGGCGGCCGGATGATACAACTTCTCATAAGCCTGCTTGCTCATTTTCAGCGGATCGCCGCCGTCCCAGTCGTTTTTCCAGACGAGCGACGCGGGATGGCCGAGGAAATCGCCGCGCCTAACGGAGAACAACGGGCTGGTCGGACGCCAGTCGCCTTGGTTGTCGGTGACGATGAGGCGGCCCTTCGCGTCGAAGCCGATGCCGTCGGGCGTGCGGCAGCCGCTGGCGTAGGGTTCCACGAGTTTTCCATCCGGTGACAGCCGGATGACCCACCCGCGCCACGGCACCCGGGAATACATCCGCCCCGCCTTGCCGGCGATGCGTTTCCAATCCGCGGACTCCGTCATCTCCTCGCGGGCCAGCTCGCCGACGGGTGAAAAACCACCCCGGATCTCCCGGCGGACGGGCGCGCCGTTGGAGGCGAGGCCGAGCGCGATGTATAAATTCCCCTGCGCGTCGCGCGCCGGACCGAACGCGAATTCATGATAGTTCCCGCTGAGACCGAAACCGTCGAACACCGTCTCGTAGCGGTCCGCCGCACCGTCGCCATCGACATCGCGCAGGCGGGTGAGCTCGGCGCGCTGCATGACGAGCAGGTCACCGTTAGGTTCCGCCAGCACGCCGAGCGGCTCCTGGAGACCGGAGGCGAAGAGCGACCACGCCTTGGTCGCTGGCGTGTAAATCATCAACTCGCCGCGATGGAAGGCCACCGCGAGGCGTCCGTCCTTGAGGAAATCCATCCCGCCGACCTGCGGATCGACCCCGGCGGGCATCGGGATCTTCTCGAACTCGAAATAGTCCTTCCACTCCGCCGCGTGGAGCGCGGCAGAGACTAACAACATGAAGGCGAGGCGGAGCGCGTTCATCGGAAGGTCTGGGTCAGGGTGAAATCGCGCGCCTCGTCGGCGGTGAGCTTGAGAACGCCCTGGGTCATGGTCCCACGATTGGAGGTGATGGAGATTTTCGCGTTGGCGGGAAACGCCAGCGCCAGCGGCTTGTGAGTGACGACGGTGAAACGACGCTGAACGCCTTTTCCTTCCGGCAGCGCTTTGAAACTTTCGCCGACTTCCAAGCCGCCCGCCGAATAACGGAAAACCGGCAGGCGTTCCACCAGGTCGTAGCCATGGAAGCGGACCGGAGTATCGCCGCCGAAGGGAGAAACGGACTCCACGTAGCGGACCTCGCCGACCACGGTCGCGAGCTTGCCGCCATTGCCCTTCCAATACGGATAGCCGTCGATGAATCCGCCGGTCCAGGCGTAGCGCAACCGGCAGACGCCCGCATCCCAGCAGAGCGAGGTGGTGGCATCCAGCGCCACGGCGATGGCGGCGGGTCCGGCGTCCGGCATGAAGATCCGCTGCACTTTCGGACCGGTGCTTTGGTCAGCGAAGGCATCCTGCCCGGTGACCTTTTTCTCCGCGACGCCATCGGACACCGAGAGGATGTACTGGCGGATCGCCAGCAGGTTCTCCTCGCCAAGGTGGGCCATGGACGGCATGTCGATGGCTTCCGGGCGCTTTTTCGCAGGAGCGTTGCACCATTCCACAAAGCCGTCCGGGTTCTCGCCATAAAGCGTGTGGATTTCCACCAGCGAGGGCCCCACCAGCGCCTGGTCAAGCAGATGACAGGCGGAGCAGTTCTGCGTGAACAGCATTTTCCCATCCGGCCCGGCGGGTGCCGCCCAAGCCATGGCGGCGGTGAGAATGCAGAAAAACGGGAGAAACTTCATGCGGCGGGTCGAGGGTCTTTTTCGCGAGGCAGTGTAATGGGGAAAGCGCCGGATTCTTACAACCCAATAGAGCGAGCGGCGATGATGCGAATCGGGTGGCCAGGCATTTCCATGGATGCGGATTCCGCAAAAAAAATTCGCGCAACCTATGGACAATTTTCAAGGCGGATGTTTACTCCCCCAGTCCGAACCCATTGAACCGCAACTGACGGATCGCGAGCACTCGCCCGACCGTTTTTATTCAGACCGACAAATGACCCGAAGGACCGCTTTCAAACCCAAGGCAGGCCGGCTTTGCCGGACCGTGTGCGCCTCTTTGTTGCTGTGGGGCGGACTCACGGCGACCCATGAGGCCGCGACGCTGGCCCCCGGCCAGATGGACCCGGCGGTGGCGGAAGCCATGACGACCACCTTCAATCAAGGCATGGGGGCGTTTGAAAAACGCGACTGGACCGGTGCCATCGCCTCGATGGAGAAGGTGCTCGCGATTGCGGAAAGCCTGTCGGGAAACGCCGACTTGATGGCGACGATCAGGCCGCGGATGGCACCGGCCCATTACACGATCGGCGCGGCGGCCTTCAATGTGCCGGATTACGCGAAGTGCATCGCCTCGTTCGAGCGATTCGTGTTCCTGTATCCAAACCACGACAAGGTTCCCCACGCGCGGCTGGCGATCGCGAGGGCGACGTTTTCGAGCCGGGACTTCGCCAAGGCCGCGCAGTTGTTCGCGGAAATGGAGAAGTATCCCTCGCTGCGGGAGCAGTCGCTGGTGATCCAGGCGCAATGCTTCAAGGAAAGCGGCAAGACGGCGGAAATGACCGCCGTGGTGGAGAAACTGCTCGCCGACGGCATCACCACGACACCGCGGGCCGGAGCCGCGCTGATGCTGGCGCAGGCGCGGGCGAAGGCCGGTGAGTTCGACAAGGTCGTGCCCTTGCTCGACCAGCTCATCGCGAAGAAGCAGTTCGTCGAAAACGTGGTGGAGCTCAACGCGCTCATCGTGGAGCTGGGAGACGCGCTGGCGGAGAAGGAGCAGTATGAAAGGGCGTCGCGCACCTATCTGCGGGCGATGCCTCCCGCCGAGGTGATCGCGTTCCAGAAAGAGCGCATCGGCTCGCTGGAGCGGCGCATCGCCGCGAACAAGGCCGCCGCGCGCAATCCGCAGGCGGAAGTCACGCTGCAGAGCCAGACCGCCGAGCTGGAGCAGGTGCGGGAGCGTTCACAGGCGCTGCTGGCCGAGTTTGAAAAACTGCCGGACTACATGCCGGCGCTGATGTTGCGCAACGCCCGCTGCTGGTATGGCCGCGGGAAGAAATGGGAGTCCATCCTCGTCAACGACCGCGTCATCGAACGCTACCCGGACGCCGCCAGGGAAAAGGAGGCGGCGCTCTTCGGCAACGTGGTGGCTTATGCGGACCTGATGCGGGTCGAGGCGTGCCAGCAGGCCTGCGAGCGGTATTTGAAAGAGTTCCCCAAGGGCGAGAACGCCAGCACGGTGGCCTACGTGCAGGGCGCGGTGGCCTTGCAGGCAGGCGACGCCAAAGGCGCGGCCACGCTCTTCGGAACCCTGGTGGAAACGCAGCCGGACAGCAGCTTCATCGACCAGATGTACCTGCTTCTCGGCAGCGCGCACTTCAGCCTCGGCGAGCTGGACGAGGCGCTGCGCGCTTACAAGCGCTACATCGGCAAGTTCCCGAAAGGCCCCGCGGTGGAGGAGGCGCACTACCGGGCGGCGATCATTCCGGTGTTCCAGGGCAAGTATGAGGAAGGCTGGAAGGCGCTGGAAGCCTTCCTGAAAGAGTATCCCGCCAGCCAGTTCGCCGAGGACGCGGAGTACCGGGTGATGATTTGCAAATACTCCGCCAACCTCTACGACGAAGTGCTGGCGGACGTGGCGAAGTGGATGGGAAACCACCCCGGCGGCGTGATGGAGCCGGAGGTCATGTCGCTCAAGGGCGACTGCCTCGCCGCCGTCATGAAAACCGAGGAGGCGGCCGATGCCTACATGGCGGCCGCGCAGACGGCCGCCACCGACGAGGTGCTCAACTACGCGCTCAACGAAGCGAGCAAGCTGCTGCAGAAACTCGGCGACATGGAGCGGCTCTCGAAGATGTGGGAGGACTTCATCGCAAAGAGCCCGGATCATCCCGGCGTCGTCTCGGGCATCTACTGGATCGGCAAGGCGAAGACCCGCGAGGGCAAGGTGGACGAAGCCAAGGAAATCGCCGTGACGCAGCTCAAGCGCTGTCTCAACATTTCCAAAAACGAGTCCGTGGAAATGTTGCTCGCGCAGCTCGCCCAGCTTTGTTGGAAGCGGCCGCGCTCCCTAACTCCGCCGCCCGCGGCCGAGGTGGCGCCGGTTTTGGACCAGGACGGCAAGCCCGTGGTCCCGCAGCCGGAGCCTCCCGCGCCGCCGCCTTTGCCGCCGTGGGACGCCATGGCGGAGTTGGAAAAACGCATCCAGCCGCTCGCCGCCATCGCCGATGCGACCGGCCGTCCCCGTCTCGACTACGCCCGCATCGAGTTGTGCAAGCTACTCAAGAACCAGCCGCGGGCGGACGAGCTGATGGAGGAGATCGCCGCGAAACGCCCCGAGGTGCTCAGCCCGCAGCTGCTGGCCCTGGCAGGCGAGTTCCTCCAGAACCGGCGGCGCAACGCCGAGGCCGCTGTCCATTACCACTACCTCAAGGACAACTACCTCAAGAGCGCCTGGCTCGACTACGCCTACAGCGGCCTCGGCGCGATGGAGCTGGCGAAGGGGGATTTCAAAAAAGCGCTGCAACTCTACACCCTGGCCGCCGAGGAATACGCGGGTGGCAAGGTGAAGGAAAGCACGCTCGGGCTGGCGATGGCGCTGCTCGAAAACTCGCGCTATCCCGAGGCGAAGAAGCTCTTCGAACAAGTCGCCGGGACCCGCGAATGGCGCGGTGAGT
>JBIHZT010000125.1:0-8348 GCA_044240265.1 Luteolibacter sp.
AAGCGGAATCCATTTTGCTGGCGTTCCGGCGACCGAGCATTTCCTCGATCATGCTGTTCACCGGGATTCCCGCGATGCGGTAGCCGGGGTCTTCGGTAAGCAAATCGAAGCTGCGTGAGACGCCATGAACGGACTCGACGCGGGTCACTGTTTGCGAGCCACAGGTGTCACCGACCCGCAGCTTGGCAGCGGGAATGCCGTCGATCCGATGGCGAAGCGAGGCGCTGACCGACTCTCCGTTGGTGAAATGAACGGTGAGGTAGCGACTTGTCGCAGGGTCTTCCCTGTACTGGTGGATTTGGGTGATTTGAACCGGTTTGCCGTAGAAACCGAAAATCGAATCACCGGATTTGAGTGTCTCGATTTTGACCGGCCCGCCGGCTGTATCGATCAGGGTTCCTTCCGGGATGCAGCCGAACTGGAGCTTTGCCAATCCCAGCCCCAATGCGGTTCCAATCAGATTGCACGAGGGCAGCAACAAGGCCGCCATTAGCATGGGAATGGCCAGCAGGATTGCTTTCATCCGTGATTTTTTGCGGGTGGAACAGGAATTCATGGGCTGCATGCTTTTGGGAGGAGGTCGCGGGTTTGTCAATTACCCGCTTCCAGTCGGCGCCGTGTTGGATGGGATTCGCCCGCGGTCCGTCAGCCCAAGGAAATGGTGAGTCGATCCTCCTTGCCGGTCAGGCGTTTGGTCCAAGATTCCATGGGGATGCGGATGCCGCCCGCGCGATAGGGGTTTTCCTCGCGTATGAATTCCAGTGGCACGCCGTTGAGGTCGATGGCCACCGGGCCGCAGCCCGCTTTGCCAATTTGATAGGCAACCCAGACCGCGTGCCCGGCGAGATTCAACGAAACCGCCAGGCCGTTCAGCTCCGTTGGAATGACGGGATCCACGACCAGCGCGGATTTCTCCACACGCAGTCCCAGGAAGCACTGCATGATCAGCCGCGTTCCGATGCCGGCACCGCTGGAATAGATGCGCCAGCCGCCTTCCAGCGTGATCTCACCGGAATTCACCTTGTCGTAATCGGTGAACGCCTCGTAGCGGTCGGCGAAGGCGGGGTCGGAACTCGAGTAATAACAGTTCGCCTGGCGCGGACCGGCGGATGGGACAAGCTCCCGGATGGCGATGGGATTGAGCTGCCCGAGCGCGTGGAGAAGGCCTTGCGCGTCGCCGAAGCGGGCGAGCGCCTCTGCGTAGCGGAGATGGGCGTGGGTGTACATGATGCCGATTTCCCGGCCGAAGTAGCTGGCGCTTTCCGCCCGTTGGAAATTGCTCTGGATGCCACCGTGATAGGCCATCGGCCGGTCAAACAGATGCGCTCCGTCAGGTCCTAGCAGATGCTTGCGGATCAGGCTGAGATGAGCCTCCGCCTGTGCCGGGGTGAACATGTCGTTGATGATGGCGTGGACCATCGGCAGCAGGCTGTAGGACAAACCGGTGTTGCCGTCGCGGGGATGGAGCAGGTAGTCGGTTTTTCCATCCTGGTGGAAATAGGCGAGGCCGGCGACGACATCGTCTACGACGAGCAGGCGTTGGAATTCTTCGAGAATGCCGGCTGCCATCGTTTCCAGTTCGGCGGCGCGGTCCTTGATGCCGATGTGGCGGAAGGCGGCGGCGAGGGCGACGAAGGTCTGATAGTTGAGCGTCACCGTCCACGAACTACAAAGCCGCTCGCGCATGTCGGGCTTGGCGGGTTGGAGCGAGTCGTTCCAGTCGCCGTGGCCGTAAGCGGCGAGCACGGTGCCGTCGATGACGCGGCGACGGATGAGATCCAGGGCGCGCTCGGCGTGCTGGCGGATAGTCGCCACTTCGGCGGCGCTTTCGTCCGCTTCGAAGTACGGCCGTTGTTCGTCCAACAGGCTTGCGTCGCCGGTGGCCGATAGATACTGGGCCAGAGCGAGCAGCGGCCAATAGACGATGTCGCCGTGCGAGTCGCCCGGGCGGATGTTGCGCTCGCGCTCGAAGAACATGAACCACTGCGGCCAGTCGCCGTCGGGATTCTGCTGGCTGAAGACGCGGACTAACAAATCCCGCATTGGCTCGAAGCGACCGAGGGCGAGCAGCAGTTCCACCGGTCCCTGGCAGACGTCGCGGGTGCCCCAGCCGCCACCGGAGTATTGTTCGAGGCCGCGCGGGGACAGGTAGTGGACGAGGGCATTGTGAATGAACCACGGGAAAATCTCACCCGCGCGCTCGGCCGCCGGGGCCAGCGCGCTCGACTGCGGTGCGGTGATCCGCAATCCGGAGTCGATGGAATTCCAGAATCCGGCTGTTCGGGCGTTGGACGATTCGACAAGCGTGCCACGGATGACGAGTGCGGACGACTTGGTGGGAGCGGTGATAAAACAAACGAAAGGCTGGTTGCGCGAGACGCCGTCGGTGAAGAGCAATTCATCGCCACCGATTTCTTCGACCGGTGTGGCTTCGATGGTGAAGCCGCCGCCCGGAAAACGCCGGCCCACATCGCTGTCCGGGATCGCGCGGACGAATACGGCGCTCCCGTCGATCTGGTAGTTGGCGGGCACCGAAGCGCTGCCATCGTCGCCGTTGAGTGCGACGTGGTGGGAGACCAGAAATCTCACGGGAGCTCCTTCGAGGACTTTCAGTGACAAGCGGAGTTCGTGCGCGTCGTCCGGCGCGGAGGAAATCACTTCGATCAGTCCGCACTTGTGTTTGTAGAGCCAGCGGCAGGAATCCGGGCTCATTTCGAATGCGGACGGGATTCCCAACAGTTTCCACGAACCGCCGGTTTCCACGAAGACGCGCTGCCCATGGCTGCGGAAAAGGCCGAGGTAACTGTGGCAGGTGGATAGAAACCGGTTGATGCTCACATGGCCCTGGGTGACCATCGAGTGGAACACGCCGCCCATCCATGCGGTGGAGGTGAGGGCGGATTCGTCGGGTGTCAGCATGCCGCCGGAGCGCAGCAGGTGGCCGTGTGGCCTGAGCACCTGGAGCTCCTTTGGCTTGAGCACCACGTGGGTCCGTCCGCCGGTGAAAAACGAGAGGAGCCGGCCATTTTCGCGTTCCGCATGGCGAATCGCCGGGCCGAAGAAGGCTACATCCAGCTCCCCCGTCTCCAGCAGCGGAGCGACTGAGAACAGGCTCGGAGCAGGGTTGTTAGCCGTGGTTTTTCCGGGCCAAGGTGGGCAAACGGCCTCCGGCAGGGACAGCGCGGCATCGATCACGGCGGAGTCCTCCGCCGTGGTGGCGGTGGGTTTGTCCGCGACGAACCAGCCGAAGAACCCTTGCTGTGATTTCGCGCCGGGTTCTATCAAAACCGGCCCGTTCTGGATGGCGACCAGCGAGTGCTCGTGCTGCAATCGTTTTCCCGCGAGCCCGGTGGCGAGTGCGATTGGCTGACCGCCCGCGCGGGTGGCGAGGCCGTGGAACTGAAGCGCGTCGGTCGAGTAGGAAACCGCTTTCCCCAGCGAGCCGATGACGGTCCACGGGCAGCGTCCGCCCATGGATTGGTTCTGCCGCGAGGCTACGGCGACTCCCGCCAGCGGATGCGCGAGCGGGGTGTGGTCCACGTATTGGCACACGTAAAACTCATTGAGCCGCACCGCGCCATAGTGGGCGAGCGCGATGTCCTGGGTCAGGATGAGATCGCAGGTCACCGTAGTGCTGCCGGTGTTCTCCAGTTCCACATGCCAGAACCACGCCGTGGCGGATTCCGCGAGCGTGAGGCGCAGCTGGAACTTCAGGTCGCCCCATGTCCCTCGAGCCGTCATGCCGCGGGCGTCGACTTGATAGGAAGCGGGGCTGCCGGGACCTAGCAGGGGAATCGATTCCACGGTTTCCCCGAGGCGGCGCAGGTGGATGTTAGTCTGGCCGCCGTCGGCTTCGTTTCCCAGGAAATTGTTAAGGATGATGTCGCCGCAGTCCATCCGGCGGATGGAGCCGTTGGCGTTCAGCTCGGCGCTGAGGCCGGCGGGGCTGGCGGCGTGGTAGGGGAATGCGGCGGGTGTGGGAGTTTTCATCGGTGTTCTAAAGGAGTGGGTTGCGACTAAGGCGACGTCTCGGCGCGGAGTGTGTCTCGCAATTGATTGGCTGGGCGGGATCGCGCGTCGGGCCGCGATTTCGGAGGGTCATTCGTGGCTTGCCGCGTCGAGGATTTGGCGGGCGGCGCGGAGTGGAGCGCGGGCTTTGAGGATGGAAAGGTGGTCCTCATCGAAGCCAAGGATGCTGACGGCATCAGCCCGGGCCTCCGGGCGGAGTTGGGAGGCGACACTGACTGTGCCATCGTTTTCCTCCGGCAGGATGATGGAGCGGCTGGCGCGATGACTGTAGAAGAGGTGGTGGTTGACGCGGCCTTTTAGTGAGGTGGAGTAGAGTTGATCGAGAAAAGCGGAGCCGCCCGCCATGTCGCGCCATGAGGGGACGACTTTTGGCGCGCGGCGCACGCCGATGGCGGCGGCTTCATGGCCGCCCCACGGGCTGGAGAATGTGATGAAAGTGGGGATGCTAACCGCGTCGGGGCGCTTGAGGTGGTCGAGAATGAAACGGCGGGACACGAGGCCGCCCATGCTGTGGGCGGCGACATGAATGTGACTGAACTTGTATCGACGGTGGAGGTAGTGAATGCCCTCGTCGAGCGCATTGGCCGTGGAGTCGAGGCGCATGCCGGAGGGATAGACATAGAACCAGGGTTGATAGCGGCGGCGGTCGATGCGTTCCATGGCCAGTCTCCAGTCTTGTGGCGAACCGGCGGCTCCGTGGACGAAAAGCACCGGGGTCTTTGCCGGATCGTAGGGATCGAGGAAATAGACACCGAAGCCATCCTGCACGGCGAATGTGGCGGGCGTCCACAAGCCGTCCTCTCCGCGGGTGGCACTGAAACGGGGATCGTCGAGTGTGGCAATCTCGCCAAGCGCGAACCTGATTCCCTGCTTGGTGGCGAAGTCGGAGATCTTGCGGCCTTGCAGGGCGTCATCGATGGCGCGGCGCAACTCCCCGGCGGACGCGGGGCGGGATGCGTCGAGCCGACCGTGGAGACGGACGGTGCGGGTGTCGGAGTCGAGGACAACGGGCTGAGGTTCGCCGGATGCGTCGCAGTGCATCCACCACGGTTCTCCCGGGGTATGGCGGCCATCGCCATCGGCATCCGCGAATGCGGCGAGATACTGGTTGCGCGGGTTCCTGACGATGAAGCCGAATGCTCCGCCGGGGGCGGGCGTGAGGATGTCGGCGGCGAAGATCTGGTTGCTGTCACGTTCCCACTCGATGACGGCGACCCGGACCGGATGGCGTTGATCGTCGGCATTTTCGATGATGCCGGAGATCCGGTATTCGTTGTCGATCACGGCGAGGTCGCGGCCGAGTTTTTTAAAGTTGGCGCAGGAAACGACGGCCAGCGAGGCAACGACACTGATGAGACGCATGATGCAGTGCATGCAGGAGTTTGTAGTGGAGGGTTGGTCTGTGGGAAGCCTGTTGTTTGGTGTATGAAACGAGCGAAGCGTCGGTGCCGATGAGCCGAGTGGAGCTCCTTCATTGGCATTCTTTTCAGCATCCTGGCCTAGGAGCCAGTTAGCGACGGTCACAGACGCGGTGCTAGAGTTTTCAGCGGGCGATGTCCACTTTGTCCGCCGTTGGCGGAGGGGACGGATTGACGACTGGCGGGCAGTCGCAGGCCAGAGCGAAACCACCAAGGACGCAAGGCAGGAGGGGCAATGAACGGGGTTTCATCCGGATGTGCGTGCTTGGGACCGCTCGGCATGCTCGACAAATTCACAGAGGCGGGCAATCACGGATGCATAGGACGAGATGGCCTGAAACTGGGTGATCACCAGCGAGAATGCGCCTAACAAGGTTGCGAAAGCCATCGCGGCCTGGCCGATGACGCCGAACTCGACCTGCCGCTGGATAAACAGCGGCGCGACGATGAGCACGGGGATCAACTGGATGAAATAGTTGTAGCCGCTGGTGAAGAAGCTGAGGTTCCGGTTGATCGAAATGATGTGGCGGAGATTGGAAACCAGGTTGTCGATGTGGGAATTGAGACGGGAGCGGACGTCTGACTCCGCGCCCGCCGCGGCGATTTTTCCGGCATCCTCGCGGGTGTGGATGAGCTCCGCGCGGAAGCCCGCCTCGAAGTCGGACTGACGGTAGTTCAAGCGGACGAGCGGCCGACCGAGCCAGATCGCCAGCGCCGAGCCGACGACCGCATACACCACGGCGATGACGAACAGCTTCGGACTGATCGCCCACAGGACGCCGGAAAACGAGATCACCGTGAGGGTTCCGTTGAGAATCATCAGCACGAAGGAAAGGGTGGTGCTGGTGAGTTGCCTGACGTCTTCGGTCATGCGCTGGTCGGGATTGCTCACGGTTTCCTCGCCGGGAAGTTCCAGATAGAGGCGGCGCTCGATGTAGATTCCGGTGATCCGGCGGGTGAGCCATTCACGCCATAACAGGCCAAGCCGTTCCTCGGTGAAGCGGAACAGCACGCCGGTGAGTGTGGAACCGGCGAAGACGGCGACGTAGAGCCATGCGAAGCGGGTGAAGCCGGCGGAGTCGCGGCTCTCGATGGCGGACATGAAGTAACGGCCGACGAAGCTGTTAGCAACGTTCATGCCGTTGATTCCAAGCATCAGGACCAGCAGGGCGGCTAGCAGCAGGCACGCCCTGCCGCCAACCGCCGACGCCAGGAAATTCCGGATCGCGCCGAACAGGCGGCGGATCGTCTGGCGGGTGAAGGCGACGGGTTGATCGTTCACGGCGGGTGGTTGGATGGAGTGGCGGGCGGCGGCTCATTCCGTCGCGCGAACCTAGTGTCGGGTTTCCTTGAAGCGGGCTTGCAGATGATTGACCACGGAAAACAACACGCCGGTGCTCCAGCCAAACATCAGGATGCCGGTGACCGCCTCGACGGCACCAAGCAAACGCCAGTTTCCGGGCGGATTCACATCGCCGTAGCCCACGGTGGAATAACTGGTGGCGGAATAATAGAACGAGGTGGTGAAGTCGGGGAAGCAGCCGCTCCATTGATAACAGGCCGCCCACACGATGATTTGGAGGATGTGAAGCACGAGCAGCCCGTACACCACCCGGATCAGGATCCAGAACATCGCGAGCAGGCTGAAATGATGCCCGTGTTGCGGCGAGGTGCGACCGAGCCAGCGCAGGCCGAGGATCATTCCCGCGCCGTGGATCGCGACGCAGGCGGAGACGAGAAGGAACAGGAGCAGGAGCAGCTTGAGCATAATGGGCCTGGGGGAAGATCATTTCCAGCCGCCGCCGAGCGCGCACGAACCCAGAAAGATGGAGCAGGTGGCGAGAGTGAGAGGCCTGACAGCGTTTCGCATGTGGACGGAAATAAATGGGTGCTGGCGCGCGGAGGAATGATTTCCGGAGGTCGTCCGCACGTCGGTTGCTGGAACCTGACGGGTGTCCTCAGGGCATCAAGCGGATTTTTTCCGGAAGACTCCGGAGGGTTGGGAAGAGCGATGCAACCCACGTGTTTCCGGAGGTTCCGGGGCGATGGGACTAAAGTCGTAGTGCCTCGCGGATTTGATGGCCAAGTCGGTTGACACACACCGTTGGAGGTTATTACTCCATGTCGAGATGTTTTCAAATGCCGTCATCCGGACGATCATCCTCTCACTGTTGGTTTCATGCCAACAACGATCACCTGCCGACCAAGTCGTTCGCGAACCCACGGCGGATCCCAGCCAGTGGGTGGTCGAGCAAATGCCGGGGGGGACGGTGAAGTTCGCCGACGGGGCACTGGAAATCGAAGATCGCGGCGGTTGCACGATCTGGTACAAGCTGCGGCTTACGGCTCCGGTTGAAATCGAATATGATGTCACCGTGATTGCAAAGGGCGGGCCATCGGACCGGGCCTCGGATGTGAATTGTTTTTGGATGGCGGATGAAGCCCGTGCGCCGGAGGCAGTGCCTCTAACCGTGCCGCGCAAGAGGAGTGGAAAGTTCTCCGAATACGATTCCCTGCTCACTTACTACGTAGGCATGGGCGGCAACAACAATACCACCACGCGGTTCCGGCGCTACGATGGCACAGGAGCCCGGCCCTTGATGGCGGAGCATGATCTCCGGCGACCGGAGGTTCTCCTCACTCCGAACGCCACCTATCGCATCCGGCTCGTCGCACGCGATGGACAGGCGGAGTTCTGGCGGGACGGTAAGCGGATTTTTTCCTTCAAGGACCCGCAGCCGTTGAAGAGCGGGTGGTTTGGCATCCGCACCGTGAACAGCCACCTGCGGATCAGCGGGTTTCGCGTGCATTCTCCGGCTGACGGGAAACATGGACCGTGATGATCGAATTCAGGTATTCCTCCAAATTGGTGTAGCCGTCGGCATTGTGATCGGAGTTTCG
>JBIHZT010000127.1:0-8346 GCA_044240265.1 Luteolibacter sp.
CGCCATCGATCTGGAAGCCGGGAATGCCGGTACCTTGCTCGAAGCTGCCATACCAAGCACCGGCGCTGAAGCCGAAGCCTTGCCATTCGGTTGCGGCGGTTACGCCTGCTTCAACGAGGCCGTCGCCGAGGTCAAGACCGCGGAACAGGTATTCGCTGGAGTAACCGGCGTGGAGTTCATATTCGACTTCCGCCTGAGCGTTGCCAGCCACAAGGGCGGAGGCAGCGGCCAAGGCGCCAATGGTTTTGCAGTAGTTTTGCATTTTAGTATGTTGGTTTTCGGTTGCTGCTTGCGTCCTCAGCTGCGCCGGGTTGCGGAACAGACAGGAGCAAAGTCGGATGATGCATCTTACATGTCAATCAACATGCTGGAAACTCTCCGTTGGGCAGATATTTTACCTTTCCGAAGGAATTGTCCAGAATATTTTTGGCGTGAAGTGCGGTTCCGACACGGGTCGACATAGGGGGGTGGTTTTGCGATGGCAAGTAAGAATCGAATTCATTCCTTACTTTTGATTGTAAATGAGGCACATGGCGAACTGATTTCTGAGGGGTGGTAATTTGGCATGGCATTTGCTTCCCTTGTTCCGAGCCCTGATGATTTGGAATCATCGGGACAACGCAATCAATTATCCGATCAACCTTGAACACCATGACCAGTCGACATCTCAACAAACTGCGAGCCCTTACGGCTGCTGCAATCGCGTTCATCGCCATCCCCGTGTGTCCGCCGGTTTCGGCGCAAGACGCGGCGGCTCCCGCACCAGCCACAGAGGTCGTGGCCGCTCCGCCTGACGCGACGGTCGAGCAACGGCTGGCCGACTTGGAAAGCTACTTCGGCAATGTCGGGGTCGGTGGGTCGGGTGACAGTGCCTGGACATCCAAAGTCGGAGGTATCCCCGGTCCCGGTCACAATGGCTGGCTCATGACTTGTGCCGCACTGGTTCTGTTCATGACCCTGCCTGGCCTTGCTCTTTTCTACGGCGGTCTCGTGCGGAAGAAAAACGTGCTCAGTGTGCTCGCGCAGTGTCTTGGTTGTGCCGGGATGGTCACCGTGATTTGGTGGGCCGTCGGTTACAGTCTGGTCTTCGGAAAAAGCTTCAATTCTCCTTACATCGGAGGAACGGAGTTCTTCTTCCTGAAGGGGGTGACCAGCGCGCCGAATACCGATTACTGCTTTTGGATTTCGCAAAACGTTTTCGCGATGTATCAGTTGATGTTCGCAATCATCACCCCTGCGCTGATCATCGGCGCCATCGCGGAACGCATGAAATTCTCCGCCATCATGGCTTTCATCTTCATCTGGATGTTCGTGGTTTACATCCCGATGGCCCACATGATCTGGGGTGTGACCGGATTGATGAACGGTGTCTGGAATGGAGACGCGTCCATCAAGGCAATCGACTTCGCCGGCGGCACGGTGGTTCACATGACCTCCGGCTGGAGTGCTCTCGTGCTCTGCATCATCCTCGGCAAGCGCATGGGCTTCGGTAAGGAGAAAATGTCCCCGCACAGCATGGTGCTTTGCATGGTCGGCACCGGAATGCTCTGGGTTGGCTGGTATGGTTTCAACGCCGGCTCGGCACTCGCCGCTGACGGAGTTTCCGCCAATGCTTTCATGACCACGACGCTTGCAGCCGCTACTGCCGGTTTCGTCTGGGGTATCATGGAAAAAGTCCTCAAGGGGCACGCCTCGATTCTTGGTATCTGCTCGGGTATCGTCGCCGGCCTCGTGGTGATCACTCCCGCCTGCGGATTTGTTGATGCCTCTGGAGCGATGATCATCGGCCTTCTCGCAGCGATCGTTCCTTACATCTTCGTGATGTATGTGAAGGGTGCCATCGGCTACGACGATGCGCTCGATACCTTCGGTGTTCACGCTGTGGGCGGAACTCTGGGAGCCATCCTCACCGGTGTGCTTGCCACGAGTTCGGTCAACGGTAACCTCACTTCCGTGAACACCTACGCCGCCAAAAATGGCTTGGACAAGCTGGTTGCTGAAGGTGGCCTGCTTGGTCAACAGTTGATTGCCATCGGCATCACCCTGGTGATCTCGATCATCGGAACCGTTGTCATCGCCTTTGTTGTGAAAGCGGTCATCGGACTCCGCCCAAGTCCTGAAGCTGAGAACGCTGGTCTCGACATCAGCGATCATGGCGAAGAAGGCTACGACTACTGAGTGGTCTGATTAGGAATCAGTCTGCGGGCGGGCCGGTAACGGCCCGCCCGTTTTCGTTTGCAGCATCGCTTCAAGCGGGTTCCTCTTGGGGCGTGACGCGTCAAAATCTGCGATACGCCCTGATGGCCTGCTTGTTCGCCTCCGCCGCCTTTGCCGGCTGGAGTTGGTTTCGCCCCTATGCATGGAGTTCCGATCCCGGCGCGCGATGCAAGATCGTTGAAACCCTGGTCACCCGCGACCAGTCGTTTTACTGGCTGAACGTGCGTTTGAAGGTAAATTCGAGTGCTGCCCACGAGTTGCAAAAGCCCGTCACGCTGGAAACGGCCCGTGGCATCAAACTTGAACCCGCCGACACCACGTTCGCTGGAAATGACGCCCAGCCCGTCAGCGAAATCTGGTTCAAATTCTGGCTGGAGGCGGCCGATCTGGACGGGCCCCTCACTTTGTTTCTGAATGACGGCAAGCTTACGGTCAAATCCGGGAAAAGTGCTCCCGAACTTGGAAACTCCACCTATCGAAACTTCACCACGGACCGCTGGTAACACCATGACCTGGCTCCTGATCGACAACTCGAACACGCGGACGAAACTCGCACTCGGAAACGCCGACGGCCTGCTCCCTTGGCGGGCCGTCCTGCCGACCGCTGAAATCTCACCTGCCTCGTTAGGTGAGCTGTTGCGCGATGTTTCCTTCGATGCCGTGCTCATCTGCTCCGTGGTGCCCGCCAAGGCGGCGGTCTTCAAATCCTACTTCGCGGGGAAGTCGGCGCTGCATTTTCTTGATGCTCAAAGTCCGCTGGGCATGGCCATCGACTACCCGCAGCCTTCGCAGATCGGTGCCGATCGCCTCGCAAACGCGGCCGGTGTGCTTTCCCGTCACGGCGCGCCGGCCATCATCATCGACTTCGGAACCGCCGTCACCTTCGACGTGATTTCCGCGGAACCCGCCTACTGCGGCGGCGTCATCGCGCCCGGCCTGGGGGCGATGTCTGGCTATCTATCACAAAAAACCGCTCTGCTGCCCGTCATTGAACTCACCGAACCGGCGTCCGCCCACGGCAAATCGACCGTTCACGCCATGCAGGTGGGGGCTGTCTTCGGCTATCGCGGACTGGTCAGGGAAATCCTCGCCCGGATCTGTGAGGAACTGCCAGGGAGCCCGCGGATCGTGGCGACCGGCGGCGATGCGGCGTTGATTGCGCAAGGGGTGTCGGAAATCACGGCGGTGGATCCGGATCTCACCCTCGACGGACTTCGACAGGTCGCCGCCCGGGTGTTTTTGTGACGAAGTCCGATGGAAAAAACGTGCCATTTGAAATTCAATCGATACGTCTCCTTTCGATATGAGCGACAGCCCCTTGACCATCGGCATTGATTTCGGAGGGACCACCGTGAAACTCGCGGTCGTCTTCCAGAGCCACATCATCGACCATGCGCCGCCGATCGCGACCCAGGAATTTGAAGGGTCCGAGGAACTCATTCTGGAAATTGTCCGCGCCGTCGAGGACCTGCGGGCCAGGCATCCGGGAATCGCCGCTGTCGGCGTCGGTATGCCCGGCTTTGTGAATTTCGAAAAGGGCATCGTCAACAACCTTACCAACGTGAAGGACTGGGTCGCCGTCCCGCTCAAAAAAATCATGGAGGAGAAAATCGGCCTGCCGGTCGTCATCGACAACGACGCCAACTGCATGGCCATCGCCGAGTGGAAATGCGGCTCTGGCCGGGGATTCCAGCACGTCGTTTTTATTTCCATGGGCACCGGTGTCGGCGGGGGAATCATCGCCAACGGCCAGATGATCCGCGGCGCCTGTTACGGAGCGGGGGAAGTCGGCCAGACGTCCATCGACTATCAGGGTCGTCCCGGCCACTATGGAAATCTCGGCGCGCTTGAGGAATACGTCGGAAACCGCGAGATCACCGCCGCCGCGCGCGACGCCTACACCGCTGCCGGCATCCAGAAGTCGCTCGACGAATGTTCGCCCGCCGCGCTGGCCGCCGCCGCCCATCACGGAGACCCCGTCGCCCTCGCGCAGTGGGAGGAAATTGGCAGAAAGCTGGCCACCGCCGTCATGAATGTCTGCTGGCTGCTCAATCCGGAAGCCATCGTCATCGGCGGCGGCGTGGCCCGTGCCGGCGAGTTGCTTTTCAAGCCCTTCAAGGAGCACCTCTTCGCCCAGTTGTCAGGTCCCTTCAAGGACCAGCTCCGCGTCATGTCCGCCGCCTTCGGGCACGAGGCCGGCACCATCGGCGCCGCCGCGCTGGCCCGTGAATGTCTCGATGCGAGAGGTTGATTTCATCCCGTTTGCGTCTATTCATAAGGCTCCATGAAAAATTCATCCCTCATCGATCGCAGGAATTTCGTAAAGCTCGGTACCCTCGCTGCCTCCGCCGCATTGCTGCCGACCGCCGTCAGCGCCGCCGCAGAGCCTTACACCCTTTCCGCCTTGCCCTACGCATTCGACGCGCTTGAGCCGCACATCGACACCAGGACGATGGAAATCCATCACGGCAAACACCACGCCGCGTACATCAAGAACCTCAACACCGCCCTCGCCACTGCGCCGGACCTCGCCAAGCAACCGCTTACAAGCCTGCTCGCCGGTCTTCCCGCCGTCCCGGATGAAGCGCTCCGTACCACCCTCCGGAACAATGGCGGCGGCCACTGGAACCATGATTTCTTCTGGAAGACCCTCGCGCCCGCCGACAAGTCCGGCAAGCCTTCCACCGAACTCGCCGCCGCCATCGACTCTGCGTTCGGCTCGATGGACGCCTTCAAAAAGTCCTTCGGCGAGGCCGCCACCAAGCGTTTCGGTTCCGGTTGGGCCTGGCTCATCGTGCGCGACGGGAAGCTCAAGATCACCAGCACCGCCAACCAGGACAATCCCGCGATGAAGGGCATCGTCCCCGACGCCGATCTCGGCACGCCGCTGCTCGGTCTCGACGTCTGGGAGCACGCCTACTACCTCCACTATCAGAACCGTCGCCCGGATTACATCGCCGCCTGGTGGAACATCGTGGACTGGCCTGCCGTCTCCGCGCGCTACGCCGCGAGTCTCTGAGATTCAGGTCAACTGCGCGTAATCCAGCAGTCCCTGTTTCCCGCCCTCGCGGCCGAAGCCGGATTCCTTGTAGCCGCCGAAGGGAGATGCTGGGTCGAATTTGTTGAAGGTGTTCGCCCAGACGACGCCGGCTTTGAGCTCGGTGGACATTTTCAGGATGCGCGATCCCTTGTCGGTCCAGACGCCGGCGCTGAGGCCGTAGTGGGTGTTGTTGGCCTTTTCCACGGCTTCCTCCGGCGTGCGGAAGGTGAGGATGGAAAGCACCGGCCCGAAGATTTCCTCGCGGGCGACGCGGTGGCTCTGCGAGACGTTGGAGAAAAGCGTGGGCGGGAAATAGAAGCCTTTTTTCGGCAGGGTGCAGGCGGACTGGTAGATTTCCGCGCCTTCGGAAACGCCGGAGGCGACAAGTTCCGTGATGCGGTCGAGCTGGGCCTTCGAGTTGATCGCACCGACGTCGGTGTTCTTGTCGAGCGGGTCGCCGGTGCGCAGGGATTTGAGGCGGACCTTGAGCTTGGATAGAACTTTGTCGGCGATGGATTCCTGGACTAACAAGCGGGAGCCGGCGCAGCAGACGTGGCCTTGGTTGAAGAAGATTCCGTTGATGATGCCCTCGACCGCCTGGTCAAGCGGCGCGTCCTCGAAGACGATGTTGGCCGCCTTGCCGCCGAGTTCGAGGGTGAGGCGCTTGCCGGTGCCGGCGAGGGCGCGTTGAATGGCCTTGCCGACCGCCGTGGAGCCGGTGAAGGCGATCTTCGCCGCGAGCGGATGATTCACCACCGCAGCCCCGGTTTCACCCGCGCCAGTGACGAAGTTGACGACACCGGGTGGCAGCCCGGCGTCCTGCAAAATGGACGCGAACTTGAGCGCGGTGATCGATGTGGTTTCCGCCGGCTTGAGGACCACGGTGTTGCCGGTGGCGAGCGCGGGGGCGATTTTCCACGCAAGCATCAGCAGCGGGAAATTCCACGGGATGACCTGGCCGACGACACCCAATGGCGCAAGCGTGCGGCCTGGCGTGACATAGCCGAGTTTGTCCGCCCAGCCGGCGTGATAGAAAAAATGCGCGGCGGCCATCGGCACGTCGAAGTCGCGGGATTCCTTGATCGGCTTGCCGCCGTCCAGCGTTTCCGCCACGGCGAACTCGCGGGCGCGGTCCTGCAACAGGCGGGCGATGCGGAACAGATACTTCGCGCGCTCGGTGCCGGGGAGTTTGCTCCAGGAAACGAACGCGGTGTCGGCGGCCTGATAGGCCGCATCCACATCGGCCGCTCCGGCGAGGGCGATTTCCGAGAGCTTCTCCGCGTTGCGCGGGCTGATGGAGTCGAAGTATTTCTTCGTCTTGGGCGCGACGAACTTGCCGTTGATGAAGAGGCCGTAGCGCTCGTCGATAAAAGCGGGCGCGGATTCCGGAGCGGGATCGTATTCCCAGAGATCGCCGAAGAGAAGTTCGCGGGCGGCGGGGCGTGGAGATTTTTTAGCAGGCATGGGACAGATAGGTCGTATAGGTCATCTAGGACCTATTTTTTAGTAAGCTGAGGAGGATTCGCTGAAGGAATACGGTGCCTGATAGGCTCCGGTTTTTTCCTTCACGAGTTGTCGGACGAGGTCGTTGAGCAGGGCGGAGGCACCGAAGCGGTAGCGGGTGTTGGTGAGCCACGCGTCGCCGAGGGTTTCCTTCACGGCGACGAGGAAATGCAGCGCCTGCTTCGCGGTGCGGATGCCACCGGCGGGCTTCATGGCGATTTGCACGCCGGTCTCGAAGAAGTGGTCGCGGATGGCTTCGAGCATCACCTGGTTGTTGCCGAGCGTAGCGTTGAGGTTGGTTTTTCCGGTGGAGGTCTTGATGAAATCGCCGGGGCGCAGGACGCGCATCGCGAGGAACGACGCGGCGCGGATGTTGTCGTAGGTTTCGAGCTCGCTGGTTTCCAGAATCACCTTGAGCGTGGATTCGCCGCAGGCTTCGAGAACGGCGGCTATTTCATCCTGCACGAGCTGGAGTTCCCCGGCGAGGAAGGCTCCGCGGTTGATGACCATGTCGATTTCGTCCGCCCCGTCGGCCACGGCGGCGCGGACTTCGGCGAGGCGGGTTTTGAGCGGGGCCTGGCCGGAGGGAAACGCTGTGGCGACGGAGGCGATTTTCACGGACGTGCCTTTCACCCATTTCGCGGCGTGTCTGACCATCGCCGGATAGACGCAGACGGCGGCGGTCGGCGGGATGTCCGTGTCGTCGTGCGGGTGGAGTGCTTTCTGACAGAGTGAGGCGACCTTGCCGGGCGTGTCCTTGCCCTCGAGCGTGGTAAGATCGACCATTGTGGTGGCAAGTTTCAGGCCGAAGACCTTGGCGTTTTTCTTGATGCTGCGGGTGCTGTATTTGGCGACCCGCTCGTCGATGCCGACCTGATCGACCGTTCCGATTTCATCGAGGAGTCGTGTGAGACTGGGAGAATTCCGCGGGGCCATTGCCCGGAGGCTCATGGGATTCAGGCGGTCTGCCAAGGTTCAAGTTCGGCAGTATGGAAATACTGCGTGTGGCAGCGAATGGAGTAATCGCAGAGACGCAGAGAACGGGCATGGCTTGATAGGCTTTTGAAAACGAGGTGCCACCCCGAAAGACGAGACGAGGCGAGAGGTCGGGTGAGGAAAAACACACGTCGAGCATCCAGTAGACCCAGAAATCCTTTTCCACGTATCCGGCGGGGATGCCCATGGATTAACCCACGGCGCGGAAGACGGCGGATTTTTCTGAGTGGGGGAGTGCGAGAAAGCGGTTCATGCGATGATCTGACGGAAGTAGTCGGCAATCCATGCCGGGGGCAGGGCGATCTCTTTGCGGAGGGTGTTTTTTTCCTTCTCGCTGGGTTGCTGCCTGAGCTGGGCGATGACCTCCGGGGTGATGAAATCCTTACCCATGAAGCGGAAGGCTTGGATGACGAGGTCGCTGGTTTTTCCCGCCATCCGCATGATGCGCGGCGTGGTCTTGCGGAGCATGATTTCCTGGTTGCCGATCTGGACGATGCGCTCATCGGAATCGGTCAGGAATTCCGAACGCGCGGGGATTTGATCGCTGAGTCCCAAGAGATTGGTCGCGTAGGCTCCGGTGGGCTGGAGGC
>JBIHZT010000003.1:0-25168 GCA_044240265.1 Luteolibacter sp.
TGCGCGCGGCGGGCTACGGTTCCGACTGTTTTGAAGCGGTGCGTTCGAACTACGCCGGCATCGCCAGGACCATGGCGGATCGCCGGCTCGACACGGTGGACTTCATTTTCGCCGACCTCGGCTGCTCGTCGATGCAGTATGACGATCCATCGCGCGGGTTCAGTTTCAAATCCGCCGGGCCGCTGGACATGCGCATGAATCCCGGCCGCGGTCTCTCCGCCGCTGACTGGTTGGCCAAGGTCAGCGCGGAAAAGCTGGAGCTCGTGCTTGACGGTCATTCCGACGAGCCGCGCGCCGAGTCCATCGCCAAAGCGCTGGCCGGATCCAGGTTTTCCGACACCCTCGCACTCGCCAAAGCCATCCGCGATTCCATCCGCGTCAGCGACGAGGACGAGCGCGAGCTCACGGTGCGGCGGGTGTTCCAAGCGGTGCGAATCGCCGTGAATGAGGAGTTTCACGCGCTCGACGCCTTCTTGCGGACCTTGCCCGGTTGTTTGAAATCCGGTGCCCGGGCCGCCATCCTCACCTTCCACTCGGGCGAGGATCGACGGGTGAAACAAGTGATGAAAGCCGGCATCGCCGACGGCATTTTTTCCGAAATGAGCGACGGCCCCATCACCGCCAGCCCTGAGGAGCGACGGATGAATCCGCGAAGCAGCTCCGCCAAACTGCGCTGGGTGGTCCGGGCGTAACCTTGGAGTCGCTTTCAACGGGAGATTTCGCTACCGGCGGAAGCTGTGGAGAAAAATTCGTGCAACCTTGGAAAGATTTAGGCTAGAAATCGCTGAACCCTATCGTTTTAGAACCATGCCCCGCGTCACGATCACTGTCCCTGAGAAAAATGCCCAGCCTTACCGCTTCCAGTTGGACCGCCCGGTGGTCTCGTTGGGGCGGGGGAGTGAGAATGACATCGCCATCGAGTCCGGCTCGGTCTCGGTGCACCACGCGGAAATGCGGCGCATCGAGGGTGGCTACGAGATGCGTGACATCGGCTCCACCAACGGCATCAAGCTGGATGGCGTCCGCTACGAGGTGATCCCGCTGCGCAGCGGGACGACGGTGAAGATCGGTGATGTGTCGTTTGATTTTTCGCTTTCGGAAGAAGAGGCCGAGGCGCTTGCCCGGGAAAAGCCGCCCGAGCTCTCGCCGATCATGCAGGAGCCCGAGATCGCGGCGGCGCCGAAACCGCAGCGCGCCTCCAATGATCAATCATCCTCAAGCGGTAGTCCGCTAGCTGCGGCGCTGATGTTCCTGATTCTTGCGGCTGCGGCGTTTTTTACGGGGATGGCCATCCGGTTTCAGAAAGAAACCGGCGGCTCGCTGGTCCAAGCGATCCGGATGAAGGCGGCTGCCGCATCCGCCCCGGTCGTCCCCGGCATGCCTGCGGCGAAATAACGCTCTTATGCAGCTCCACCGGATTTTCTCGGATTCGCCATTGGGTGAAAGCGCCTCCCGACGGTTGCAGGATGGCGTCGCGCCTCACGAACTGATCGTCCCGGCCAACCGGCCCGCGTCCATCCTCGCCAAGCCGGAAGCGGATCCGGCGTTTTTTCTAGCGGATATCGCGTTCGGCCAACCGGACCTCGACAGCATCGCGCGATCCGGAAAACTGAAATGGATCCAAATCAGCACCGCCGGCTTCACCCGCTACGACACGCCGGAATTCCGGGCGATGGTCGCGGATCGCGGTGTGATGGTGACGAATAGCTCCAGCGTCTATGCCGCCGCGTGCGCCGAGCATGTGCTCGCATTCATGCTGGCAAACGCCCGCAGGCTTCCCCAGGCATTGCGGAGTCAGGCGGCCAATGGCGATGCGGAGTGGCTCCAGCTGCGCGGCGATTCGGTTTCCCTGCGCGGGCAGAGTCTGTTGATTCTCGGCTTCGGCGGCATCGCCTCCCACTTGGTGAAACTGCTAGCACCCTTTGAAATGAACATCACCGCGATGCGGCGCGCTCCCCGGGGTGACGAAGGATTTCCCACCATCACCGTCGAGGATCTGCCCGCCGCCCTGGCCACGGCGGACCACGTCATCAACATCCTGCCGGACAACGCCGCCTCACAAAATTTCATGGACGCGGCGCGCTTCGCACAAATGAAATCCGGGGCGGTGTTTTACAACATCGGCCGTGGAACGACGGTCGATCAGGATGCGCTGCTAGATGCGCTGCGCTCCGGCCACCTCGGCGCGGCCTGGCTGGACGTCACCGAGCCCGAGCCACTGCCCGCCGACCATCCGCTGCGGAGCGAGGCGAATTGTTTCATCACTCCGCACATCGCCGGCGGCCACGCGGACGAGTCCGGCACGCTGGTGGGGCATTTTCTGGCAAATTTCCGGCGCTATCTGGCAGGCGAGCCCTTGCTGGACCGCATCATGTGAGGCCGCGTCCCTTCAATCGCCGCCGCCACAACCGCCGCAACCGCCTCCTCCGCTGCCGCAACCGGAGCTGCCACTGCCGCAGCCGGAGCTGGAGCTTCCACAGCCGCCGCCCTGGCTGCCCGACGGGGCGCGGCCCATCTGTTTTGCCAAATCCTGGTAAATGCCGGAAAACGCCGGGATGTCCGCGAGCACGGCGGGGCCCGTCAAAGCGAGATTCCAGCAGACATTCTCGAACGCGGAATCGCCCCGGGGGCGGTCTTTTTCCATGCGGAGTTTGGCAAGCAGTTCCTCACCGGTCTTGGTGAGCCTGCGGGTCGAGGATCCAACGACGACCGCGATGATCATGGTGAAGAGCATCAAGAGGATCAGGAAGCCAACCGGCTTGTCGCGGAAGATGCCGACCATGAGCTTGATGAATCCCACTGCCAGCAGGGCGAGCAGGGGAAGCGCCGCCGACCAACCGGCTTTTTTGCGTTCCCCTTCGGTCGGGCGCAGTCCCAGGGACGCGAGTTTTACTTCGAGTGCGCGCATTTCCGGCAGGACGGCGGTGTAGGCTTCCGCAACGGGAAGCCCTTTGTTTCCTTTCTGTCGCACTGCATTCAACATCGTCCGCTCGATTGCGTTGAGCGCACTGCCGCCGGTCGGGTTGAGAAAGGCCAGGCGTTTTCCGGTGATCCCGGATTTCCACCCGACGTGGCCGGACTGCATCAGGCGCACGACCGCCAGCTGGGCGACGCGCGGCGCTCCGGCTGCCAGATAAGCGGTGTCGTAGGAATCGGTGAGCTCCGGATAGTAACCCGCGCGGTCGAACCGGTTCAACCCAGCGCGGCCTCTTGAAAACGACCCGATGGCGGCGACCACGAACATGACGGCGTACAATGCCAGGAAGGCGGGTCCGTTCAGATCGAAAACGGGAATTTCGGCGAGGATCATGGCGAGTGGATTCCGGGTTTTTTCCAATGGTTCCAGCGTGTCCAGCGGGGGCGGGGAATCAGCCAGTAGTTCGTGCTTTCGATCCATCGTCCTGCACCCGCATCGGTGAATCGCGCGGCCGGATCCGGCCAAATGTCGGCGGGTGGCGGTCCGCCGAAAATAGTCCGATAGCTTTCCAGGGTTTTCTGATACCAATCGATGAACTTGGCGTCCTCGCTGCCGCCCCCGGTCGTCGGGCCGTGATGCAGGGCCTCCCCGAGTGTGTCGCGGCAGAGTTTTTCCCAATAACTCCGGGTGTAGATCAAATGAAGATGCCATGCCTGGTCAACCTGCCCGGATGGCGTCACCGGATGCCCGGCGACCATGGCGAGATGGATGAAGCGCAGGTATTCGCTCGCGACCCTGCCGGCGAACGCATGACTCCAGCCCTGTTCGCGGGCTAGCCGACTGGTGAAAGGCAGCGCCGCACCCGGCTCGTCGAGCTGGAACGACTCGATTTTTTCACGCAGTGAAGTTGGCTCCGGTGTCATTGACTGGCTATGGCTTACCAAAGGCTCCCGGGAACGCCAGCCTCGAGGTGTGGTGGCTAACGCAGGATTACGAAGACGCCCTCGAACGCGACGCAAACCTCACCGTCCTCCACGACGTCCACATGCAGCCGGATGCGCGACCTGCCTTTTTTGAAAAAGGTTTCCCGCAAACGAGCCAACTCGTCGGCGTCAATTCTCCGGCAGACCGCGCGCAGCTCGCCGCGCACTGGTCGGCGGTAGTCGATGCTGCTGCTGCGGACGACGATGTGGCAGTCGCTGGCCTTGATTTCCAGCCACAAGAGGCTGTATCCGGCGAGCGTGGCGAGGGCGCTGAGACTGCCGCCGAAGGCGGTGCCGAGGTGGTTGTGGTTGGGCTCCAGCGGTGCCGTCAGAACGAGGAGGTCGTCGTCGAAAGATTCCACCCGCACGGCCATCGCCAGCGAAAGGGGGATTTTCTCGTGGAGGAAACCTTCCGTTTCGGCGAGTGAGGGTTGGTCTGTCATGTGCTTTCCTTGGGGTGACCGTATTTCAAACCAATTCCACCACCATGCAAGTCCTTCACGTGAATCGCGCTTTACCACGGATCGTGGTGATCCAAGGCAAAGACGTCCCGACTGGAATCGATAAAGAGCCGGTGGACGGTCCGGTCCATGTTCATCCACTTGGACTGGAAGGTGACGGCCAGGCCGACTTGGCCGTGCACGGCGGCCCCTATCAGGCGGTCTATGCCTATCCCGTGGAGCACTACGCTTTCTGGGAGAACGAGCTGGGCTCTGCTCCGTATGCTCCCGGCACGTTCGGGGAGAATCTTACGATCAAAGGGCTGCTGGAAACGGATGTGTGCATCGGCGACGTGCTCCGCATCGGCGGGTTGCTGCTGCAAGTCACCTGCCCCCGGATCCCTTGTTTCAAGCTCGGGAACAAACTGCACCGGCCGGATCTCCTGAAGCCGTTTCTTCAAAGCGGACGCAGCGGATTCTATTTCCGTGTCTTGAAGGAAGGATCCGTGTCGGCGGGAACCCGAGTGGAAATCGTGGAACGCGACCCTCGCAAAGTCACGGTGCGGGCCCTGTTGGGGATGCATCGCCTGGGCGAAGGCACGCGTGAGTCGATCGAAGAGGTTATGGAAATCGATGCCCTCCCGCCCGTGGTCCGCGAGGATCTGGCGGCGCGATTGGAGAAGATGTGATCCTTAACCCAATGCTCCGTGTTTCTTCCAGATGGCGCTGCATTGGGTGGAAATTTTCTGGTAGGTTTCGATCTTGTCCTTGGGAATCGGAAGGACGAATCCGCCGATGTATTTGCTCATGGTGTCAGAGGGTGGGATTTCCGAGACCGGTGGGTCGTAATAGCAACGCCAGCCAGACCTTGCGCTCGGACCACAGAAGAAAGAGGGCAAGAGCGCTGATGCCTAGCAGCATCGGGCTGAGGATGCCGTCCTTGGCGACGAAGGTGTGGAAGGCGAGGATGTTCACAATGATGGGGCCGAGGATAAGAAGTCCGAAATTCCGGGTCCGGGGAATGGCAACAAGAATGCCGCCGAGGAGTTCCAGTACCTTGATGAATGTCATGTAGCCCGTCGGTCCGAAAGCCGCCATAAAGGCGGCGACGGGACTGCCTTCCGGAATCTCAGGCGTGGGAGCCAGTCCGAAAAGCACGACGGAAGCGGACATGATGAAGAGAAGCCCGAGCAGGCTTCCAGCAATGATGGGAGCATATTTCATTTCAGGATTGGACGGATTCGGTGGGCGTGGGTCAAGGACTGTTTGAGATCTACGGTCCGACGAGGACGGCCGGCAGAGGGAGCGTTTCCTGCCGGCCATGGGACCCGCGCTCGGTGGGAATCACTCCGGGCACGCCGTCCCGCGCGACTGTCGATCGCGCATGGGGATATGGAGATCGCACTTGCTTGAGACGCCTCCGCTCTTGAGCATCAGGCCGCGACCGAAGCTCAAGAATCCATGAAATCCAGCCGCCTTCCCCAAATCACGACCTGGCTCGTGCTGGCGTTTTTCTATCTGCCCATCGGCGTGTTGATCCTGAATTCCTTCAACGCCTCGCGCTTCGGCACCCGCTGGCAGGGATTCACGCTGAAGTGGTATGAGCGGCTGTTGGAGCGCGAGGACCTGTGGGTCGCGCTGGGGAACTCGCTGCAAGTCGCCGCCTTCGCCAGCATCGGCGCGATGGTTCTCGGGACCTGCGCCGCCTTCGCCCTGAACCGTTTCAACTCCCGCCTGCAGACCACCCACAATCTGCTAGTGACGGTGCCGCTGGTGCTGCCGGAAATTCTGATGGGGATGAGTCTGCTGTTGTTGTTCGTCGCCGTCGGCCAGCCACTCGGTCTGGTGACCGTGACGCTGGCGCACGTGACCTTCTGCATCAGCTACGTCACGCTGGTCGTGCTCGCCCGCCTGCAGGATTTCGATTTTCAAATCGTCGACGCCGCTCGCGATCTTGGGGCCACGCGGTTCCAGGCGTTCCGGAAAATCGTGCTGCCTTTGCTCGCTCCCGGAATTTTCGCTGGTGGCTTGCTGGCGTTCACGCTGTCCATCGATGACTTCGTGGTCACCTTCTTCGTCAAGGGACCGGGCGCCGATACCTTGCCGGTGGTCATTTACAGCATGATCAAGAAGAGCCGCGAGTTTCCGGTGATCAATGCGCTGAGCACGCTGCTGTTGATCGTCACCTTCCTCGCGGTGTGGGGATCCCAGCGGCTGACGGAGAAACGATAGAATCCTCAGGCCGGCTCCTTCCGCCGGAAAAGCATCGGCGCGAGCACGAAGAGCGTGAGCACGGCGGCCATGGCGGAGGCGGCGGGGAGGTTCCGGTCGGCGAAATTTCGCTGGGCGATTTTGTTGCCGATCATCTGGCCGTCCGTGCCGCCGACGAGATCGGGGACGACGTAGGAGCCGAGCATGGGGATGAACACGATGACGACGGCGGTCGTGATGCCCTTGCGGATGCCGGGAAGAAAGACCGACCAGAACGCGCGGAAGGCGCCGGCCCCGAGATCGCGCGCGGCGTCCAGCAGGCCGAAGTCGAATTTCTCCGCGGCGGAATAGAGCGGCAGGATGGCGAAGGGCAGATAGGTGTAAACGCTGACCAGCAGCACGGCGCCGGAGTTGAAGAGCAGGGATTCGTTTTCCCCGAGCAGATGGATGGCGCGGAGAAATCTAGCAAGGCCGCCTTCCGAGTGCAGGATCTGATTCCAGGCGAAGACGCGGATGAGGAAATTCGTCCAGAAGGGGACGATGACGAGTAACAGAAGTCTCGGCCGCCATGCCGCGCTCACGCGGGAAATATACCACGCGGCGGGCAGGGCGAGCAGGAGGCAGAGGGCGGTGGTGAGCGCGCTGATCCAGAGCGTGCGCCAGAGAAGTAACAGAATGCTCTTCTCGCCGAAGACCTTGAACTGGTCGAGCGTCCATCCGTTGCCGATGCCGCCTGCCGGATCCGTAGTGCGGAAGGCGAAGGTGAGCACCAGGAGGGTGGGCACCAGCACGAACATCGCCAGCCAGCCGAAGCTGGGGAGGGTGGCGAGGATTTCCTGGCGGGTCGTTTTCACTGTGGCTGGAGAAATTCAAGACGGGCGGAAGCGCGCTGGCGATGGTTTTCCTTCCTTGATCGCACTCTGTTCCGCCGCTAGTTCTTCTTTATGAACGAAGGAAGTGCGGCCATTAACCTGCCCGGAGCCATCACGGCCCAGGAGTATCTTGATGGCGAATTGTGCTCGGAGGAACGCCATGAATTCAGGGACGGCATCGTAACCTCCATGGCGGGAGCAAGTCGCCGACACGAGCGGGTGTCGATGAATTTGTCCTCCCGCATTTTCGAACATCTCCGGGGCATGCCTTGCGAGGTTTTCAAATCCGACATGAAACTGCGCCTTGAGATCTACGGGCGGATGTTTTTCCTCTACCCGGATATCATGGTGTCTTGTGACCCCTTCGACGAAGACGCGCAATTCCTAACCGCCCCGAAGCTGATCATCGAAGTGCTCTCGGAAAACGAGGTGCGCGACCGGGTGGAGAAGTTCCTCATGTATCAGCGCCTCCCATCGCTGGAGGAATACGCCGTAGTCAGCCAATGGGCGGACCGGCCCGAGGTCACGGTGTTCCGGCGCGCCAGCGGCTGGGAACCTGGCGAAACGCACACCTCGGGCGAAGTGACTTTCGAGTCGATCGGGCTGACCGTGAGCGTCGAGAGTCTCTATCACGCGGAATAAATTCCGCGCTCCAGTTAGCTTTCCAGCGACGGGATGCCGACGCCGGGATCCCTGTCGGCGCTGTAGTCCACGCCTTCCAGGCCGAAACCGAAGAGGCGGAGGAAGCTGGATTGATAGCCGGCGAAATCTCCGAGCTGTTGGAAATTTTCGGTGTTCACCTGCGCCCAGCGCTCGGCGACGATGTCCTGGACCTGGGGTTTCATTTCCCAATCGTCCACACGGATGCGGCCGGCTTCGTCGGGTTGCGGACTTCCGTTATAAAGACGGTCGCGGAGCATGCGGTCCATCTGCTCGATGGTATCCTCGTGGGTGCCCTCGTCTTTCATCACCTTGTAGAGCAGGGAAATATAAAGCGGCACGACCGGGATCGCAGAGCTGGCTTGGGTGACAAGCGCCTTGTTCACCGAGACCCAGGCTTTGCCGTGGATGGGGGCGAGTTTTTCGTCGAGCGCGCGTTGCACGCGTTCGAGGTCTTCCTTGGCCTTGCCGATGGTGCCGTTTTTGTAAATCGGCCAGGTCATGGATGGCCCGATGTAGGAGTAGGCGACGGTCTGGCAGCCCTCGGCGAGCACGCCGGCTTCGAGCAGCGCGTCGGTCCACAGTTCCCAGTCCTGGCCGCCCATGACGGCGATGGTGTTGGCGACGTCATCGCCCTCGGCGGGTTCGATGGTGATCTCGTTGACGACGCCGGTGGTGGTGTTGAGATTTTTGTTCGTGTAGCTCTCGCCGACGGGCTTGAGCACGGATTTGTAAACCTCGCCGGTTTTCGGATCGGTGCGGCGTGGGGAGGCGAGGCTGTAGATGACGAGATCGACCTGGCCGAGGTCCGCCTTGACGGCGTCGATGACTTCCTTTTTCACGGCGTCGGAAAAAGCGTCGCCATTGAAGGAGCGGGCGTAGAGACCGGCCTTGGCGGCTTCCAGCTCGAAGGCGCGGGTGTTATACCAACCGGCGGTGGCGGTGCTGTCCGCGGAACCTGGCCGCTCGAAGGCGACGCCGATGGTGGCGGCATTCGCGCCGAAAGCGGCGGCGATGCGCGAGGAAAGGCCGTAGCCGGTCGAGGATCCGATGACGAGCACCCGCTTCGGGCCGTTCTCAATCAGGCCGCGTTTTTTGACGATGGCGATCTGTTCGGCGACGTGCTTGGCGCAGCCTTCCGGGTGCGCGGTGGTGCAGATAAATCCACGGATCTTCGGTGCAATAATCATTTGAAGGCTGAGGGTATCGGCAGGGGGCAGTGTGGCAACTGTTTTTGCGGCGGTGATAGGGTGGGGGAATCCGGCGGGTTCGAGGTGGTCAGGTCGCGGTTAAATGTTACTCATTTCCCAGTCATGCAGGACCCTCGCTCGATAATCCGCGCCGCAGCCGGTCCGATCACGGACGGGAAAACGCGCTGGCAGCGGGCGATGTGGGCGGCATTCGGACTCCTCACGCTGGCGCTTGTCGCGTTTCTGCTGCGTGAGGGCGGGCCGGCCGGAATGCGGTGGCTGCCTGGCTGCCTGTTCCATGATTTCACCGGACTGAGCTGCCCCGGCTGCGGAATGACGCGGGCCGTCCACGCCACGCTGCATGGTCGTCTCGGCGAGGCGTTCCGCTTCAATCCGGTGGGAATGATCCTACTGCCGGTGGCGGCGGTCGGCGTGGCAATCGAGATTTTAAGCTGGGTTCTCGGAAGGCCGCTGCCATTCCGGCTGCGGGTCGGGGTGACGGGCGCTTGGATCCTGGTAGGCGTGGTCATCGCCTTCTGGATCGTGCGGAACATCCCGGCGTGGCCGTTCACACTGCTCGCGCCGCCGTGATTTCCCGACAAGAAGTGAGCCTTGCGGGCTGCGGATTCTGCGGCTATTTCCGGGCATGCCCTTGCTTCTCGGAGTCAACATCGACCACATCGCCACCCTGCGACAGGCCCGCTACGCGAAAGAACCGGACGCGCCGAACGCGGAACCTTGCCCGGTCGTGGCCGGTCATGACGCGCTCGCCGGTGGCGCGGATTCGCTGACCATCCACGTCCGCGGCGACCGCCGCCACATGCAGGACGCCGATGCCTTCCGCATCCGCTCCGAGGTGAAAACTCCCTTGAATCTCGAAATGGGCGTGACCGAGGAAATGCTCGGGCTCGCGCTGAAACTGATGCCCGAGTTCGTCTGCCTCGTGCCGGAGAATCGCATGGAAATCACTACCGAGGGCGGCCTCGACTTGCTCGCCAATTTCGACAAAACCCGTAGTGTCATCGCCCGCCTGCAGGACGCCGGCATCCGCGTGAGCCTCTTCATCGATCCGGATCTCCAACAAGTCGCCGCCGCCGCCGAGGCCCGCGCCGACATGATCGAGCTCCACACCGGAGCCTTCGCCAACGCCACTGGCGACGCCGTGCAAACCGAGCTCGACCGTCTCATCGTCGCCGCCAAGGCCGGCCATCCGAGCCTCCAGGTGAATGCCGGCCACGGCATCAACTACGCGAACATCCGCCAGATCCTCACCATCCCGCATCTCGCGGAGCTCAATATCGGCCACAGCATCATCGCCCGCGCCACCCGCGTCGGCCTGACCGCCGCGGTGCAGGAAATGAAGGCGCTGATGACGAACTACCCCGCCTGACCATGCGTATTTTCGGCATCGGCATCGACGTGGTGGAAGTGGACCGCATCGCCTCGGCCATCGAGCGACTCGGCGAGCCGTTCCTCGCGAAATTGTTCACGGCTAACGAGCGCGGCTACTGCGAGACACAGAAAAATTCCGCGCTTCACTACGCCGCCCGCTTTGCTGCGAAGGAGGCGGTTTCCAAAGCGCTCGGCACCGGCATCGGCGGGCAGGCTGGTTGGCTGGACCTGGAAATTTCCCGCGATCCGTCCGGCGCGCCGAAACTGGTGCTCCAGGGAAACGCCGCCGAGTTCGCCAGGCAGAACGGCATCACCGAAATCCAGATCAGCCTCACCCACGCCCGCGAATACGCCGCGGCGAATGCAATTGCCATTTCGAACATCGAACGCCCAACATTGAAGTGAGGAAGAGCGTCTCATTTTCTTCCTTTCGATGTTCAATGTTTGAAGTTCGATGTTCGATGTTCATCCTCCCCCCATGAACCGTCCCCGCCGCAACCGCCGCACGCCTGCCATCCGCTCGATGGTTCGAGAAACCACGCTGACGCCCGCCGATTTCATCCTGCCGATGTTCTTCCATGCGGAGTTAGAAGACACGCCCATCGCCTCGATGCCCGGTGTCACGCGCTGGTCCCTGGCGAGCCTTGTTCGCGAGGCCGGCGAGGCGCACGCGCTCGGCATCCCGGCAATCGTGCTTTTCCCGAAAATCGAGGAATCCCTCAAGACCCCGCTCGCCGAGGAATCCTACAACGACGACGGTCTCGTCCCCCGCGCCATCCGTGCGCTCAAGGCCGCACACCCGACGCTCGCCGTCATCACCGATGTCGCGCTGGATCCTTACAATTCAGATGGCCACGACGGCATCGTCCTCCGCGACGAGCAGGGTGGCTTGCACATCCTCAACGACGAAACCGTCGGCGTGCTCTGCCAGCAAGCGCTCTGCCATGCCCGCGCCGGAGCGGACATCGTCGCCCCCTCCGACATGATGGACGGTCGCGTGGCCGCCATCCGCGACGCGCTCGATGGCGAGGAATTCACCAACGTCTCCATCCTCAGCTACACCGCGAAATACGCGTCCGCCTTCTACGGCCCGTTCCGTGGCGCGCTCGATTCCGCGCCCAAGGACGGCGACAAGAAAACCTACCAGATGGACCCGGCGAACTCCCGCGAAGCCGTCCGCGAGATGCTGCTCGATGAAGCGGAAGGCGCGGACATGCTGATGGTGAAACCCGCTGGCCTCTATCTGGACATCATCGCGAAAGTGCGCGAGACCAGCACGCTGCCAGTCGCCGCCTATCAGGTGAGCGGCGAGTATCTCATGCTCAAGAGCGCCGCCGCCGGTGGTTGGCTGGATGAAAGGGCGATCGTCCTGGAATCCCTGCTCGCCATCAAGCGCGCCGGGGCGGACATGATCCTCACTTACTACGCCAAGCAGGCCTGCGGCTGGCTCTGACCTGGGAATGTGTCCCGACTGTCGCAGTCGGGCGCGAAGCTGTAGCTCCATTTCGAGAACCCGGCTGGGAAAGCCGAGACACATTCCCTCACTCCCACCGCTTGGGTGGCAGTGCTCTTCTATCGGATCGCGGTTGCCTTCGGCAGTGTCACCACGACCATCCCGTCCTTGCGGTCCACTTTCATTTTCTCGCTCAGAACGGGGCCTGGCAGGGTGAGGGTCTGGGAGTAAGCGGCCTTGTAGGAAGCGATCGCGCCCTTGTCCTTCTGTTCTTCGGTGGTCTCCGCCT
Organism: Luteolibacter sp.; assembly: GCA_044240265.1. GTDB lineage: Bacteria > Verrucomicrobiota > Verrucomicrobiia > Verrucomicrobiales > Akkermansiaceae > Luteolibacter. Next base: position 12,408 of record JBIHZT010000003.1, read on the forward strand.
GGGCCTCGATTTTCAAGACCTTGCCCTCGACCTTTACCTTCAGATCCTTCAAATCGCGCTCTGGCAGATAGGCGCGGATGACGTACTGGTCGCCGTCGTCCTGCACGACGAACGAGGATCCGAAGCGTGGTTCGTCGAACATTCCCATGTGCTCGGGCATGTGATGGAAGTCCTGGAAGGCGTTCTTGAAAATGCGGTCCATCTCGTGGTGCATCCGTCCCATGCGGTCCAGCACGTCGCGATCCCAGCTTTCCATCGTGGATTCCGCGGTTGGCTCCTCCCTGTCCCCGGCAGCGGCGGTGGCGGACTTCGGAATGGTCACGATGATCAGGTTGTCTTTCTTCCGCCGCTCGATGGCGGGCTTGGCATCCGCGGCAAGTCCGGTGAGGACCAGCGTCTGCTGATAGTGCGCCGCCTTGCCCTCGGCGGGAGCCGTGATGGAAAGGCTGTTATTCTCCAGGGTCACCTCGACTTGATCGAGGTCGCGGTCCGGGAGATGCATGCGGAGGATGTAGCCGTCGTTCTTCTCCCGCAGATCCACCGATACCATCGCGATGGACTTGTCGCCGCCCTTGTCCTCCTTGCGCAGCGCGTTGAAGGTCTCGCTGAATTTCTCCGACATCTCGTTCTGCCAGTGCTTCATTTTCTCCATGAAGGCGGGCGATTTTTTGGAGTCGTCAGCCGGGGTGACCTGGGCGGACACCTTGCCTGCGGCCGCGATGCTCAGAATCAACCCGGCGACCAACAGCATGCGTCGGTAGCGGATCCGTGGGATGGCTTGCAAGTGAAGTGTGGACCGGTGTGCTCCGGCATCTTCGCGTTCCACCCGTGATATTGCGGTCGATGAGACGTGCAAATAAACAGATAGATTCGACAATGTGTGCGGGTTCATGGCTGTGTTTTGTTTCCGGTGAGAAGGGGGATTGCCAAGGCTGGTTGTTATGGCAGTGGGGGGATCCCTGGCAATAAGGGCGGGACCCTGCCATACATGGCGAGGATCCCCTCCTCAGGGAAGACACTGGCATAAACATTTCCGAGTTGCTTCCCGGATTTTGTGAAAGTTCACACGGATATTAAGCTGGTGGTCGCCGGAGCGGAAAGGAGCCGTCATCCTACTTATGCCGGACTATTTTCCATGCTCGATGCCCGGCCAGAACTTGTCCCATTCGAAAGGACGGGAAAACTCGCCGTAATGGCAGGACTTGCAGTCGCCCGGGCCTAACGGGCGGAACTTGAAACTGGACGGCTTGCCATCCACATATCTCGCAATGTGCTCGCTGGCGGGACCATGGCAGGACTCGCAGCCGACATCGACCAGTGACGCGCTGCCCAGCGGCCTGCGATAGCCGGAAGGTTTGCCGAAACCGACGGTGTGACAGGAAATGCAGTGGGGATCCGCATCGGATCCGGTTTTCACCAAGGTCTCGAAAGCATGTGCGTGACCGGATTTCTCCCAGACTTCGTGGGCACCGGCATGGCAGGATTTGCAGGCAGCGGAGCCGACATAGGTGGCTTCCGTCGACACTCCGGGAATGGCGTTGGGATCCTTGGCATTCGGATCATCGATGGCGAGCGGCGTCTTGCGGATCTCCGCGCGGTATTCGCGCACCATTCCCAACAGATCCTCATGCTGGGGAATCGAGTCCCATAACAACTGGATGTCGTAGGTGGGATCGGTGAGGCGCTTTTTCTTTCCGCCGGAGAGCGTCGCCACCAAGGTGCCAACCGTTCTCGCCTGATTGGTAGTGAAGAGAATCATCGACTCGTTCTCACGGAGAATCTCCTGGGTGGGTCCGGCCACATCGCCACCGATGATCAGGGCGAACTCGTAGTAGTCCTTGGCCAGGCGGCGCATTTCATTTTCATCGGCGAAGGCTAACAAAATTACCAGGTCCGACTTCGCGGCGAGTTCCGGCAGATGGCGGTCCACGGCTTCGTTGAGCCCGAGCACCGCGATACCCTCGCCCGGCGTCGGCACGCTCTTCGGGGATACCACGCCGAGGATGCCGACGCGCGTGCCATTGATGTCCAGAACGCGATACGGATCCAGCACGCCCTTGCGACTCTCCGCATCCACCAGCGACGCGCTCAGCAGCGGAACGGGTGAGGATTTCGCGAGCGTGGTTAGAGTGGCGGCGGGAATCATCGCCTCACGGCCGCCCATGTTGAGCGCGGCGAAGCCCATGGTGGCGTAGGCGCGGGTCATGTAGCGGTATTGGATGATGTCGTGGTCCGCCACACCGGCGATGGCTCCGCCAGCATCGAGCTTGAGCACGGGACCGGGATCCTTGCGCTCGCCCAGCCACGTTTTGAGGCGCGTGAGCCCGCCGTGCTGGCCGGTGAAACAGCCGCAGGGTTCGAGCCGGCCGGAGGCGTCGCAGGTGAAATGGATGGCAAGCCTATCAACACTCGCCGACTTCTTTTCCGGGCTGGTGTAATAGATCACGGCCAGAGTCAGGGCGGCCGCCAACAACAGGACGACAATGGCGCGTAGGACGGTTTTCAAAATGGCGGTTAGTTAATGAAGGAGCGCGTAGGCCACGGCGTTGACGTTCACCTCGCGGGCCTCCTTGATTTCTGCGCCGCCGCAACAGCAGCAGCCTTTGGCGTTCCCCGCATTGTTGAGTCCCTCCGGCGAATAGACGAGGGCGAGGCGACCGTTGACGAAGATGCCCTGGAGATAAGTGGTCCGGCCTTTTACGCTGAGACTCTTGATCTTTTTGACGGTGGAAAACAAAGCGTGCTCCATCGGGATTTGTTTCAACTCATACCCCGGCAGCGCGAGCATGATCTCGCGGCGGAAGGCACCGTTCCAGTCCGAGTTGGAACAACCCGGACTGGCCAGCACGAAGCCGCCGTTTTCGAGGTAGCGGCGGAGGTTGGCGCGCTCGGAGTCCTTGAGCGCGAAATTCCCCTCCCCGGTGAAGATGCAGAGTGGCGTGTTGAAGACGTCGTCCTTCGCCAGCTCGATGCGGGCGAAGCGCGGCGAAATCTTCAGACCGGTCTCCTTGCCGGCGTCGGTGAGAAACATGTCCGCAAAACAGACGGAAGTCTGGTTGTTTCCATAGACGAGATTCCCACAGTGGATGGTTTCCGAGTTCCAATCGAACGACGGATCGACGGCACGGGCGATGACCGCGGAGAAGATGAGTGCTAACAGGGTTCTCATGGTTTGGTGGTGAGTCGGCGGAAGTAGGCGTCCGCGATTTTTTCGTATTCGAGAAGCAGGGTGCTGGATCCGGGAGTGTTGGTGCGGCGGGCAGATTGGGAATCGACCTTGGCTTCATCCGGCTTGTCGAGCCGCGCGGTGGGCGCGCCGGGCTTGCCGGTTCCGCCCTGGTCGCCGCGACCGGAGAGGGCGCTGGCGATGGGTCCGTCCATCAGCGTCTCACCGCCTAGCAACATGGCGTTCGCATCCATGGCGGATGACGCCATCATGCCGCCCATGCCTTCGCCGCTCTGACCTTCCGACGGGAGCGGGCGGAAGTTTTTCGAGAGCAACATTTGCCGCAGCGAGTCGCCGGGATTCATGCGACGTTGCAGTTGCAACGCGCGGTCGAGTCCCTTGGCCACGCCCTGTTGGCCTTGCTGACCGGCTTCGTCGAACAAACGGTCCATTTCCTCATGTAGGTTTTTCGCCTGGGCGTGGGAGTCGCCGCCTTTTGCATCGAGCATGCTTTGTGCCGCCTTGCGCGCGAGTCCGGGCATGCCCGCGCCATCCATTTGATCGGCGAGTTGTTTGGCGCTCGACGCGGCTTCCGGGAATTCCTCCTGCCCGGCTTCCGCGTCATGACGGAGTTTTTCCTCCAATTGTTCGAGCTTCTGCGCGAGGTCGCGCTGGCGGGCACCCATGTCGCGCAGCGCGAGGCGATCCTCGGCGTTGAGTTGCGGCTTGTCCTGATAGGCCTTCGATTGTTCCGCCAGCTCCCGTTGCTCATTGGCGAGTTCCTGGAAGCGGTTGAAGTCCTTCATCAGCTCGTGGAGCTTTGCGAGATCTTCCAACGGTTCGCGGATTTCCTCCTCCGCCTTGTCGCTGCCGCCCTGCAATCGCTCGCGCTGGGCGGTGGCTGCTTTTTCGAAATCCTCCATCATTCCGGGCGTCGGCGCGGCGGGCGGTGGCGGGCCCTGCTCGATCGCTTTTTCTCCTTCGGCGCGGTTGGCCTTCACGGACTCATCGATCGCCTCAGCCTGCTGTTTCAGTTTTTCCTGAAGTCCTTTTTCGAAATCATAGACTGGGTTCTCACGGCCGAATTCCTTCATCTCCTCGGCCATGGCTTCGAGGCGTTCGTTGAGGCGGGTCTGATCGGTGTAGGCCTCGGCGAATTCAGATAGAGTCTTCTCCGCATCCTGCCCGGTCGCAGGCTTCTTCCTCAGCTCGGCGAGTTTCTCCTCGATGCGTTTCTGCTCGTTGATTTGTTCCTGAAATCGATCCAGCAGGTCTTCGTACTTGCCCGCGATCATCGCGACATCGGCCTCCGCGCGGAGGCGGTCGTTGTAGTCGGCCTCGGTGATGACTTCCATGCGCCGGGTGGCGGTGCGCGCGAGTTGCGCTTCGGGCCGGGTGTCCATGGCTTCGGCGAAAACGACGATCTTATCGCCGGGACGCGCGCCGAGCTTGGCGAGATCCAGCGCGTGTTCGATCCGGTGGCGACGAACGTCGGGCTTGTCGAAGGAGACCGGTTCGATTTCCTGGAACTTGTCGTTGATGCCGATGTGCAGACGCATCGTGCGCAGGCCATAGTCATCGGTGGCATCCACGACGATGGGAACCGTCATTCCCTCGACCACCAGCGGGTCTTTCTCGGGGACAGTGATGGCAATGGCGGGTGGCTGATCGCGGGTGACGGTTAGGGATGCCGTCGGTGTTTCCGCAGCGGTGTTCCCGGAAACATCGATCAGGCTGAACGTCAGCCGCCCGGAGTTGATCGTGGTGATTTCCGCATGAGCCACATCGCCGGGTCCTTCCGGGGCAGGTTGCAGCGGGAGCGTGGTGGCGGCTTCCTTTCCATTTTCAAACTGCACGCTGCCGATGCCAAGCGGCCGGTTCGACTTGATCTGGAAATGCAGTTCCGATCCTTCGAGAATCTGCAACGCGGTAAACCGATAGGGGATCTCCTTCGCGGCCTGCCCCGTGTAGGCCGGAGGTGCGATGCGCACCACCGCCGGGCCGATCTGCGGGATGAGGATGAGTTCCAGCAGGCGCTTGTGGCTGCGACTGCCATGGTCCGCGGTGTAGGCGGTGAGTTCGAGCGGGTTGCGGATGTTTTCCAGACGGGCGACGAACGTCCCGTCGCCGCGGGCGGACATCGGCAGGGTGACAGGTGGCGCATTTCCGTCCACCGCGACGGCGGTTAGGAAAAGCTCCCGCGGCTGATGACCGCTGGCGCGCACTTCGATGGTGCGGTCACCACCATAGAGCACCTTGTCTCCGGGCGCGGGTTTGAGAATCTCCAGGTGAGTCAGCGAAAACGGCGGATGGTCGCCATAGGGATCGATGAAACGCAGCCACTGGTTGCGCACATGGTTTCCGCCGAAAATGCTGAGCGCTGCTAGCAGCACCGTGGCCGCCATGGCATGCATCGCCTTGCGAGGGATTATCGCCTCCTTGGCCAATGGCGGCAGCGAGGGCAGGTCGAGCGATTTCCCCGCATTCGCCACCGCGCGTTGTGCGAGTTCGCGGGTGAGCGGCGCGGCGGATTCGCTGCGGGTGTCGGCATCCAGCTGGAGAATATTGACCAACTTGGAGCCCAGCGCCGGGTTTCTCGACTCCAGCAACCGGGCTATCCGCAGCAGCGGCGGATGGACAAAAAACGCGAGGAACACCGCCATCGCGACGACCGCCAGGCCGGCGATGAGCATGCCGATCACGCCCGCAATGCGCAGCAAATCGGAGAAATGAAACAACACATCCGCCACCAGCAGCAGCGGAACCGCCGCGACCAGCCAGAGCGCGGAGCGCAGCAGGAACAGGATCGCCCGCTGGCGCGAATGCACCGCTCCGGCACGACGGAGGACGTCGAGCACGGAGGCGTGGGAGGTTTCTTGCGGATTCATGATGGATGTGTCAGGTCAATCCCCAGCGCCTGCGAGCATACCACTCCGCGCCGAGCAGGAAACAAAGAAGGCAGTAAATCCACCAGCGGTCCCACAGCGGGATGCGGCGGGTGAGCGGTGCTTGTTCCGAGGAATCGCGCAGCAGGTTCTCGACGATCTTGCCGATTTCCGAAGGGTCGATCATCCGGCCGCCGGAAGCTTTGGCGAGTTGTTCGAGGTAGCCGCGGTCCATCGCGGTTTCGGTGGTCTCCATGTCCTCACGGAAAACCATGAACTGCGTGGTCATCGTTTTGCCATCGGCCGTGACCACCTGCGCGCGATACCGCCCGGTCTCCCGTGGCGTGAATTCTGCGAGATATAATGACTCGTTTTCACCCGCCGAGAAAGTAAGCGTGGTGACCGGCGCGTCCTCCTTGAGCAAGGCGACCGAAGGCGGCGTGGCCGGCGGCTCGATGCCATGCACGCCAAAGCGCAGGCGGATGGTTTCACCGAGCGGAAGATTCGAGGTGTCCGCGCGCAGGCTGTAGCCTTCCAGCGGGGTCACGCCGCCGTTCGCCAGCAGCCAGAGGGTGAGCTGGTCCCAGAATCGATCGTAGGCGTTGTTATCATATTCCGCTTTTGGATTGAACACCCAGCGCCAGAGATTTCCCACGCCGAGTGACAGCGTCTGGCCATTGCCATATCTTCGATAGATCACCGCCGGCGCCTGGTCCGCCGATACCGAAAAGGTCGCCGCCAGGGTCTTCGGTTTGCTGAGTGCCGGGAAGGCGATGATCTCCGGAAACGCATCCACCGCCGCCACCTCTCGCAGCAGTCGGAACGCGGGCACCGACCCGGCCTGCGGCGTGACTTCGAGCCGCGCGCCCTTGGCCGAGTGCGTGTCCCATTCGATGGGTTCCAACTCCGCGGCGACTTTTTCATTGCGCGACCACGCCTGGCCTCTTGAGAAAATCAACACGCCGCCGTGATCCTTCACCCAGGTTTCCACGACCTTGATTCCATCCCGGCCGATCACGCGCTCCACGTCGCGGCCGAAGATGACGAGGTTGTAGGGCTTAAGGTCATCCACGCTGGCCGGTGGTTTCAACTCGTCGATGGCGCGCTCCGGATTCGAGCGGATCGGCCGCACGCGGTCTCCCGTAAAAGCAACTAACGAGTCGATGTCGAACTTGTCATTTCGCGCGAACGAACGCCGCAGGAAAGTGCTGTCCCAGAATGGCGTGCCCTCGATTTCCAGGATGCGGATCCGTTCGGAAATCACATTGAGATAGGTGGTCGCGCTGTTGTTGGAAAGCTCGCGCTCGTTCGCCACCGGCGCGAGGCGAAACGTGTATTCGTGCTGGCCGGCTTCTTCGTGGGTGACATTGAAGACCACGGTGTGAAACGATTCCGTGCCGGTTTCGACGGTGGTGCCCTGGACTTTTTTGCCATCGCATAACAGATCGGCATTCAAAGTCTCATGCGGGCATCCCACACTGCGCACAAACGCTTCGAGTCGGGTGATCTGCCGCACGAAAGTATGAGGATGATAGTTGGCGATCCGTACCGAAATATCGCGGGCGGACTCCGCCGTTCCGTAGGGGATCGTGAACACCGGCAGGTCGCGCGCACGCGTGCGGCGGGCGGTCTCGCCGGGCGGAATGAGCTCGAAGTCGTGACCGTCTGATAGAACAAACAACGCCGCGGGCTGCGGCTGGCCCGTCATGCGGAGCAAGGCGGCCACCGAGCTGTCGATGCGCGTGGTCTTGCCGGTCGCCGGCGCGAGCCTCAGCGACTCATGGGTCGCCGGGCGGGCGGATTCGGAAAATGTCAGGAACCGGTGCCGTCCGTCGCCATCGTGAAGCACGCCCGCCGCTTCGAGGTCGGCGCGGGCGGCGTCGATTCGGCTGGAGCCCGTGCTGTGTGGCTCGGCCATGCTCGCGGAGTCGTCGAGCGCGAAGATGATGGATTTTTCGCGGGCGGGCACCGGCACCTTTTCCTCGCGCGAGGGTTGGAATAACAGGAACACGATGACGCCCAGCGCAAGCAACCTGGTGACCAACAGAAAGCCGCTTCTCCCCGGACCCAGCCGCCGGGCGGAGCGGACTTGATAGAACAACGCCGTCCCCAGCACCGCCAGCGCGATGCAGAGGATCCATGGAACGGGAATGACGGGTTCGTAAATCAAGGACTCAGGCGGATTTGGGGGCGGATTTGAACAACACTCCCTCGATCAGGAGAAACATCAGCGCGGCTAACAAAAACCAGTGGAATACCGGGCGGCCACGCAAGAGCAGGCTGTAATCGGTGGTGCCGCCGACGATCGATGCTTCGGGATGGCCGCTTCCCGCGCGGTCGGGAAGGACTTCCGGATCCATCGACCGGAGATCGGATTGATCGGCGTCCGTATTGACCGCGAAGGCAAGCAGGTCCTTCCCGTCGGCTCCCGGCATCTGATAAAACCCGGTGCTCTCGGCGGTGAAAGTCACGCGCATGCGCTCGCCCAGCACGTCGCCGCGCGCGCGGGCCGGCTTGCCATCCGGGTCGTTCAGTTCGCGTCCAGCGGCTTCCGCTGACCACGTTTCGGCGGAGGCGGAGTCGCCGACGAGGAACGGTTCCATCGCGGCGCTGCCGCTTGAGCTCATGCGCAGCAGCATTTCGTGAATCCATGCGGGGAACAATCGCTGGCGGGCGAGATTGCTCGATGCCTCGGCCACGGAGAAATTGCACACTAACAAGGTGCCCAGGCCGATGCTGCTTTCGGTGAGCGCGGGCGTGCCATCGGCATAAGTGAGCACGACTTTTCCACTGCCTGTGGCCGCCGCATGATAGAGATCGTAAAACTCTAGCAGCGCGAGGTTCTGCCGCCGCACGCCGTCGAAGAGCCGGAGGAACCGCGAATGGAAGTCGCCGCTGGCCACCCGCATCGCACCGCCGGGGAGGTTTTGGGAATCGAGTTTCACGGTGAGACGGATCGGCATCGGTTCGCCGGCCAGAGTTCCTATTTTGTCGAGGTTCGCCGCATCCGCCTTGCCATCGAGGAACAGAATCATGCCACCACCACCGCGCAGGAAGGTGACAAGCGTGCCGGCCTGTTCATCGCTGAGCAGGGGAAGACGCGATGCGATGAGCCGCGTGGAGGCGGCGAGCGCGGCCGGGTTCAGCGTGCCGGGTTCGAGATGTTTCGGTCGATAGACGCTTTTTTCCCCGCCGTAGGGATCGACGGCAGTGCTGAGGAACAAAGACGGCGCGGGTGCGGCCCCTTCCTCCTCGTTTCCGGTGAGAACCACCACTTCCTCGCGTTCGCGGACCTGCACCACCAGATGTCGGCGATCATCCTGAGGCAGTTTGTCGCGTGGCAGCGAGGCCGTGAGTTTCAGCAAACCTCCGCTTGGAACCGGCACGATCATCGTGACATCCCCTTCCGACCACGGGGCGAGCGTGACTTCGTTTTCGCGCAGATGGGCCGGCCCGAAACCCGCCTCGACTTTGCCGCTCCAGGGGTCCTTCGAGTGATTGGCCACGCGGACTTTCACCTCGACCTCGCCGCCGGCGATCACGGCACCCTGGCCGAGATCGAGGGAGTTGATAGAGCGGTTCGCCCGTTGCGCGTCGTCCGTCGCGGCGACGAAGAACAGCCGCGATCCGGTTGGCAGGCCGTCGAAATCCACGTCCGCCCAATCGCGGCGTTGGAAATCCGAGAAGTAATAAATATCCGGCGAACCCTTGGCTTCCTTCGCGAGTTCGGCGGCAAGGTGGTTTGCGGAGCGGAAATCGGCACCCGTGAGCGGTGCCGGTGCCTGGTCGAGAAACTCCAGCGCGGCGGCGGAATGCGTGGAGAATGAAGTAAACGCCGCCACCGGCGCGTGATCGACGCGGATGAGGTTGAATCGATCGTCGGCTCCGAGCGAATCCAGCAGACGCTTCACTTCCGCGCGCGCCCGGCTGCGGGCGGAAGTGCCGTTTTCGATGGCACTCATGCTGAGCGAGTGATCGACTAGCAGAATGAGATTGCGCTGGGCGGTTCCCGCGTCGCGCCGGGTGGCGATGACTGGTTTGAGAAACGCCAGCAGCAGCGCGATCAGGGCGAGCGTGCGCAGCAGCAACATCAACAGGTGCCGCCAGCGGAACACGCGCGAGCGTCCGGCGAGAGTGCGGCGGATGTCGTCGATCGAGGAAAACGCGAATTTTTTCGGATAGCGCTGGCTCAGCCAATGGATCAGCAAGGGCAGCGCTGCCAGCGGCAGCAGCGGCCAGAGCCATTGGATGTTGAGAAATTGCATGGCGGCGAGTGGAGAAGTCAGGCTTTGGCCCGGCGGAATCCGAGGTAGGCCTCGATGGCTTCGCGGTAGGGGCTGGACGTGCAGAGCGCGGTGTAGTCCACGCGGTGGAGCGCCCCGCCGGATGCGTAGGCATCGTTTTTGGCGCGCATCCGGGCTTCGTAGTCGGCGCGGATTTCGGCTGGCTCCACCTCGATGGACTCGCCGGTTTCCATGTCCACGAACCGGGCGAGCGGCGCGTCGGGAAGGGTCATCTCGTCGGGATCGGTCAACTGCATCAACAGGATCTCGAATCCGCGGTGGGCGAAGGGCATGAGCGCGTCGAAAACCTCATCCGGATCGTGACCGAGAAAATCCGATAGAACGACCAAGCGCCCGCGGCGGCGGAGCAGGCGGTCGCACTCGCGGATGGCGGCGGGCATGTCCGTTCGTCCGGCGGCCTCGTGCGCGGGCCGGACCAGGCTGCGCAGCATCGTCATCAGGTGCCGCCGCGTTCCTCCGGCGGGGATGTGGTCGAGCACCCGGTCGGCGAAGAGCGTGATCGACGCCTTGTCGCCCTGTCGCAACATCAGATAGGCGAGTGCGGCGGCGATGCGGGCGGCGCGCAGTCCCTTCACCTCGCGTTTGCCGCCGCGGTAGGCCATGGACCCGGAGGCGTCCACTAATAAATGCACGTCCATGTCCGTTTCCTGGCGATAGCGGCGGACGACGAGCTTGCGGCTGCGGGCATAGACCCGCCAGTCGATGGCTTGCACCGACTGGCTGGGATCGTAGGCGATGTATTCGGAAAACTCGCCGCCGCCGCCGAGGTCGGGCGACTTGTGGCGTCCCTGATAGCGGCACTCCACCGTGGTTTTTGCGAACACGATGAGGTTCTTGAATCGCGCCATCTCGCCCTCGTCCAACAATTCCGTCGCACGGTGCGAACGGAGTTTTTCCGCAGCCTCGGCGGCGGATTCCTGGATGGTGGCGTAAACCCGGGTGGGCAGCGGCGGCGGGCGTCCATCCAAGGTGTGCCTTGGCAGCGGTGGAGGCAGCGATCCCCCGGCGGCGGCATTCCGGCGCGCCTCATCCATGGCCCGCCGCATGGCGGAGCCGGGAAGCTCGGGTGGGTTCGCGGCCATGGCGGAAGTGACGGTGATTCTAATAACCCGGCTCCCGCACTTCCTTGACCAGCTCCGCCACGATGTCGCGGGCCTTGAGCCCCTCGCCGGTGGCGCGGTAGTTAGGTACGATGCGGTGGGACAGCACCTGTTGCGCCACGCGCCGGACATCAGCGGTTTCGGGTGCGGCGCGGCCGTCCATCAGGGCGAAGGCCTTGGCTCCGAGAATCAGATACTGCGACGCGCGCGGACCGGCTCCCCACTCGATGTAGGTTTCCGCGGTCTTGCCGGATCCGGCGTGTTTGGGGCGGGTGGAGGCGGTTAGGTCGATCGCGTAGGCGAGGATGTGATTGGCCACCGGCATCGCGCGGACGAGCTTCTGGATGGCGAGGATGTCCTGCCCGGTGACGACGGGCGCGGTCTGGGGAAAATCCCCGATGGTGGTGCGGCGGACGATTTCCATCTCCTCGTCACGCGCCGGATAGTCGAGATCGAGCGCGAACATGAAGCGGTCGAGCTGCGCCTCGGGCAGTGGATAGGTGCCCTCGTGTTCGATCGGGTTTTGGGTGGCGACGACGAGAAACGGATCCGGCAGTGCCCGGTTCTCACCGGCGATGGTGACGCGGCGTTCCTGCATGGCTTCCAGCAAAGCGGACTGGGTTTTCGGCGGCGTGCGGTTGATTTCATCCGCAAGCAGGAGATTGGTGAAGACGGGACCGGGCCGATAACGGAATTCCATCCGCCCCTGGTGCTCGTGGATCACCTCGGAGCCGAGGATGTCGGCCGGCATCAGGTCGGGGGTGAACTGGATGCGTTTGAAATCCACGCCCAGCACGCGCGCGATGGATTGCACCAGCAGGGTCTTGGCAAGTCCCGGCACGCCGATGAGCAGGCAGTGGCCGTTGGCATACAAGGAGGCGACCAGCCCGGTGACGATTTCCTGCTGGCCGACGATGGCCTTGGAAAGTTCGTCCATGATCGCGCCCGACACCCGGGCCACGGAGTTGATATCATTGATTTCGGAACTCATGCGTAGATGTGGGGAAGAATCCGGGGCTTTCCCGGGTCGGGTTCGTTAGGATGATGGAGGGTTGGAAAACGAATACAAGCGGGAACCCGTTGGTGACGGAATCGCAGCCTCATGAGTCATAAAGCCGCAATCGCGGCGAATTGTCCGGTTCTTTCGGGCTCGATGAATCCCGCGCTCGGGGCGGCTCACGCGAGGATGCCTTTGACGATCTTGCTGCCGGGCTTGGTGATGTTCGTGAGTCGCTGCGGCACGCCCTGCGCCGGGTAAGTTAGTTTTTCGTGATCAAAGCCCATCAGGTGCATCATGGTGGCGTGC
>JBIHZT010000128.1:0-8232 GCA_044240265.1 Luteolibacter sp.
CTCGCCCGCGGCATCGACACCGCCGCGCACGAGGCCGCCGTCGCCGCCAACGGCCGCACCATCGCGGTGCTCGGGTCCGGGCTGGCCAAACTTTTCCCCCCGGAAAACCTCGCGCTCGCGGAAAAAATCGCCAGCGGCTTCGGCGCGGTGGTCTCGGAATTCCCGCTTCACACCTCGCCGGACAAACAGACATTTCCCATGCGCAACCGCATCGTCGCCGCCTGGGCGCGGGCGGTGTTAGTCGTCGAGTGCCCGGCGTGGTCCGGTTCCCTCATCACCGCGAATCTTGCGTCCGAGTATGGCAAACCGATTTTCGCCGTCCCCGGCCAGATCGACAAGCCGACGTCCGCCGGTTGCAATCAACTCATCCGCGACGGTGCCACGCTCGTCGCCGACGCCGCTCATTTGCTCGATGATCTCGGTGAACTGCCCTTCGCCCGCAAGGCCGGCGTCGCGGAGCCCGCCGCGGAAATCCCCGAGCTGCCGGAGGAGGAAGCCGCCGTTTTTGCCGCCGTGGCGGTGGACGAGTCGTCCGTGGATCTGATCATCGAGCGCAGCGGCCTGCCCGCGCACGTCGTGACGGCGACCTTGATGAAGCTGGAGATGAGGAGGCTGGTGCGCGCGTTTCCGGGGTTCCGCTATGCGAGACGGTGAAATGGGATGAATAAGCAGGCACTCGTGTCACCTCGAGCTGCTAACCGGATTGACGTCAATGACGTCATTGAAGTCAATCCGGTCAAATGTCACTTCCCTGCCTGATGGACGATCAACAAGCGCAGTCCATTAAGACAAACCAGCACGGTGCTCCCCTCATGGCCGACCACCCCTAACGGCAACGCCAGCGAAAAACCGAGCGCCGCAAAAATCAGAACCACGATGACAGCGCTCGCAAAGACAAGATTCTGAGTAAGCACCCGCTTCGCCCGCCGGGCGTGGGCGACGAGGATGGCGATGTTTTCCAGTCGGTCGCCCATCAGGACGATGTCAGCCGTTTCCATCGCCACGTCGGTGCCGGCCGCGCCCATGGCGACTCCGATGTCGGCGATGGCGAGGGCTGGCGCGTCGTTTACGCCGTCGCCGATCATCATGACGGTGCCTTCCAACCTGAGCTCGCGGATGACGTTGAGTTTGTCCTCGGGCAGAAGCTCTGCGTGGACTTCATCGACCTTGGCTTCCAGGGCGATGGCTTCGGCGACGAGGCGCTGGTCGCCGGTGAGCATGACGACTTTTTTCACGCCGAGGCGGTGGAGTTCGTCCGCCAATTCACGCGCGGCGGGGCGGATCGTGTCGGCCATGACGAGCAGGGCTTGAGCGGTGACGAGGTCGCCCGTGCGGGTGCCAAGCCAGACGCAGGTTTTTCCCTTGGCTTGCAGCGGTTGGGAAATCTCGACGAGCGAGGCGGCGCCGCTGGCATTGAGCTCGCGGAACAACCGCTCGCTGCCGACGAGGTAGCGGGTGGTCTCGATCGTCGCTTCCGCGCCCTTGCCGGCGGTGGATTGGAAATCGGTGGCTTCCGGGAGCGTGATTCCAAGTGTTTCGGCGCTTTTGACGATGGCGTGGGCGAGCGGATGCTCGGACTTCGCTTCCAGCGCGGCGGCGACGCGGAGCAGGGCGGTCACCGGAGCGGGGAGTGGACTTGTGATTTCGTGGACGCCGTCGGCAGTGACGATTTCCGTGAGCGATGGCTTGCCGACGGTGAGGGTGCCGGTTTTGTCGATGGCAACGATGTCGATCTTCGAGGCGGTTTCCAAATGGGAGCCGCCCTTGATGAGGATGCCGCGGCGGGCGGCTCCGCCGATGGCGGATAGAACGGTGGCAGGCGTGCTGATGATGAGGGCGCAGGGCGAGGCGACGACCATGATGGTCATGGCCCGATAGAATGCTTTGCCGAAGGGCTCCGCTTGGAAAAGGTAGGGCACGAGAAACACCCCGATGGTTAGGAGGATGACGCCCATGGCATAGTATTGCTCGGCCTTTTCGAGGAAGCGCTGGGTGCCGGATTTCTCGGCCTGCGCCTCGGCAACGAGCTTGACCATGCGCGAGAGGGCGGAGTCTTCCGAGCGCTTGGTGACGGTGAGCTCGATGCCGCCGCTCTGGTTGAGGGTGCCGGCGAAGAGCGGACTGCCGAGGGCTTTGGACACGGGCATCGACTCGCCGGTTAGGGAGGATTCGTCGACGTTGGTGCTGCCTTCGGAAATGACGCCGTCCACGGGGATCTGCTCGCCGGGGCGGACGACGACGATTTCGCCGATTTCCAGCTCCTCGACGGCGACCTTGAGCGTGGTGCCGTTGCGTTTCACTAGGGCTTCGGCAGGGCGCAAGGTGAGCAGCGATTCGATCGCCCGCTGGGTGCGCTCCATGGCGTGGCGCTGGAGGACATTGGAAAAGCTGAAGAGAAACAACAGCAGCGCGCCTTCGAACGGAGCGCCGATGAGCGCGGCTCCGAGGGCGGCGAGCACCATGAGCACGTCCACGTCGAGCACGCCTTCCCGCAGCGAGGCGATGGCGGAGCGCACGCCTTGCTGGCCGGTGAAGATGTAGGCTCCCAGATAGAGAACATTCGTGGTCATGCTGAGTCCGGCCGTTTTCTCGACGACCAGGGCGACGATGAGGAAGACGAGACCGAGGCCGCAGGAAATTTCCTCGTTGAGCTCGCCGGAGCGGATTTTCTGTGAGAGTGAGCGCTGGTCGATGCCTCGGGGTGCGAGCGGCTTGATGTCAGCTCCGGTTTTTTTCAAGTCTTCGGCGACTTTGTCTTCCGGTTCGACATCGGAGTCGAAGGTGACGGAGAGCACCCGCCCCAGGTAGGTGGCGGTGGCGCGTCGGACGCCGGGGATTTTTCCGATTTTTTTCTCCAGCTTCTGGGCGCAGGCTTCGCAGGCATTGCCCTCCAGGCGAAACGTTTGCTTGCGGATGGATGACTCGACGTGGGAAATGTGTTCCTTGATGAGCAAGCGGACGTCGCTGTCGCTCAACACGGCGGGGTTGAATTCCACATCGACGACGGCATGGACTGGATCCGTGGAAACCCGGATGACCCCGCTGTGGGCGGCGAGGTCGTGGTCGGCGTCCTCGACCACGTGGGGATCTGGAATTTTGGGAGTCATGTAGCGGATCGGTTGGCTTTGCGGCAGGCTAGTGAATCCCGCCGGAGGAGACAGGATTATCTACCCGGTGCGGACAGTCCGCACAGGAATCATCCTTTTTCGGCTAGCTGCCGCCAATCAGAATACAGGAATCTTGGCGCAAATCTTTGCAGCAAGGGCGTGGAACGCGGCGGAAACCTTATTTTGCGTGGGATCCACCAGTGCGACCGGAGCCCCGCTGTCGCCGCGCTCGCGGGTCTCGATGTCGATGGGGATTTGTCCTAGCAGCGGGACGTTCATGTCCGCCGCCTCGCGGACGCCGCCTTCCTTGCCGAAGATGTGGTATTTTTTCCCGGCGTCACACTCGAACCACGCCATGTTTTCAATCAGTCCGAGAATGGGGACGTTGACCTTGGCGAACATGGCGACGGCCTTGCGCGCGTCGATGAGCGCGACTTCCTGGGGCGTGGTGACGATGATGGCACCATCGACACTAACGGTTTGGACGATGGTAAGCTGGATGTCGCCGGTGCCGGGAGGTAGGTCGAGCACGAGGTAGTCGAGGTCCTCCCACGCCACCTGGCGGAGAAACTGCTGGGTGTAGCGGGTGGCCATCGGGCCGCGGACGATGACGGGCGAGCGGTCTTCCAGGAGGAATCCCATGGACATGAGTTTCAGTCCGTGGGCTTCGAGCGGGATGATTTCATCGTGCTCATTGGCCATCGGGCGCTCGTTGACGCCGAACATCTGGGCGACGGACGGGCCGTAGAGATCGCAGTCGCAGAGGCCGACCTTCGCACCGGTGGCGGCGAGGGCGACGGCGAGATTCGCAGCGACGGTGGATTTTCCGACCCCGCCTTTTCCCGAGGCGATGGCGATGATGCGCTTCACGCCGGGAATCGAGGATTTCCCAACCGTGCCGCCGAGTCCGCCGGCTGCGGCGGGGGCGTCCTTGACGTCGATCTCGATTTTGACGGCTCCGATATCGGGCAGGGGATCGAGGATCGCGTGGCAGTCCTTGAAAATCTGTTCCGGGATCTTCGCGTCGCGGGTGGCGACTTCGAGATGGACGGTGACCAGGCCGGGCTCGCATTTGACGTCCTTGACGAGGCCGAAGGAGATGATGTCCCGGGAAAAGCCGGGGTAACGGACTTGGCGAAGTGCTTCGCGGATGAAATCAGGATTCATGGACAGCGGGAGTGTCTCTCATCTGGGCAGGGGTGCAACGCGTTTGTGAGAATATGTCGCTGGCGGGAACGGCGGGTTCCGAAATTCAGCCTGCCGCCGGTTTCCTGCCTTGGATGTTAGGAGTCAAAGCTCGCTGATGGCGCTCATGATCCGCTTGGCGATGCGGTCGTAGTCGTCCTTGCCTTTGGCGGACTTGAGTTCGTCGGCTGTCAGGCGGATGGGCTTGCCGACGGTGACGGTGATGCGGGCGAAGCGGATTTTTCCCGAGCCGCGGGGCAGGGCGTCGCGGGCGCCGGAGATTCTAACCGGCTGGACGACCGCGTCGGATTTCACGGCGATGAGGCCGATGCCGGGCGCGGCTGCGCCGAGTTTCCCGTCGAGGGTGCGTTCGCCTTCGGGAAAGACGCAGACGCGCTCGCCTTGTTTGAGCTTGCGGATGATGGTTTTCAGGCTGCCCATGTCCGGCCGGTCCTGATCGACCGGGATGGCGTTCCATTTCGGATAGAGCCATGCGCCTAGCCCCACAAACAGCGTCTTGCGGGCGAGGAAGGTCATCTCGGTCTTGTAGAGATTTCCGATGAGCGGCGGATCGAGGAAGCTCTCGTGATTGGACGCAACGAGGACCGGGCCCTCGGTGATGAGGTTTTCCTCACCGACGATTTTCATGCCGAAAATGGTGCGGAACGCCGCGCCGAATGCCATCCAGCCCAGCCAGTAAATCCAACGCATTTGAGTTTGCTCTTTCAAGGGGCGGTCGATGGGGTTTCCAGCTCTGGGAGTCCTTGTTGCTTGAGAATTTCAATGGCGGCATCGACCGCGCTTTCGATGCTGTGGTGCGAGGTGTCGAGAACCACCGCACCGTCGGCGACGATGAGCGGGGCGGTGACGCGCTCGCTGTCGGCGGCATCGCGCGCGGCGATCGAGTCCACCTCACCGGCATCGGAGCGGCGGCTGGCGCGGACGTCCTCGTGGGCGTCGATGTAGATTTTAAAGGGCGTATCCGGGAAAACCACGGAGCCGATGTCGCGGCCTTCCATGATGATGCTGGTGTGGTCGAGGTAGTTCCGCTGGAGTTTGACGAGCAGGTCGCGGACTTTCGGGATGGCGGAAATGGCGGAGACGTTCGCGTTGATCGCCTCGCTGCGGAGTTCATCGCCGGGGTCCACGCCGTCGATGGTGCAAGTGGAGGTCATGCCGATTTCGCCGCAATGGATGTCGATTCGATCCAGCAGGGCGATGACGGCGGCGGTATCGGCCGGGTCGATGGCTTCTTGAAGGACTTTCCAGGTGACGGCGCGGTACATTGCGCCGGAGTTGATCATGACCAAGCCGAGTCGCTTGGCGATCTCGCGGGCGAGCGTGCTTTTTCCCGAGGCGGCGGGGCCGTCGATGGCGATGGCGAAGCGGTGTGGATGATCGTTACTCACGCTTTGGAAACGGTTGGGAGTGAGAAGTCGGCGGCTTCCGAGCGCTCGTGCTGGATGGCGTCCAAGTGATGGGCGAATCCGGGATACGAGGTGTTCACGCAGTCGGTGTTTTGAATGACCGTTTCGCCTTCCGCGAAGAGTCCGGCGATGGCGAAGGCCATGGCGATGCGGTGGTCGCCGAAGCTCTCGATGGTGGCTCCGTGCAACGGCTTGCCGCCGGTGATTTCCATACCGTCTTCAAATTCCTCGACCTCGGCCCCCATCGCACGGAGGCCGTTGACGACGGTGGTGATGCGGTCGGTTTCCTTGACGCGGAGTTCCTTGGCGTTGCGGATGATGGTGCGGCCTTGGGCGAGCGCGGCGGCCACGGCGATGACGGGAATTTCATCGATGAGGTTAGGAACCTCGTCGATGAGGATGGTGGTGCCGGTGAGCGGCGCACCCTGGATCTTGATGTTGCCGATGGGTTCGCCGTTCGAGCTGTGGACGATCTCGGACATGTGCGCGCCCATGCGGCTGAGCACCTTGAGAATCGCGGTGCGGGTCGGATTGAGGCCGACGTCCTTGATGAGCAGGTAGGATCCGGGAAGTGCGGCGGCGGCGACGAGCCAGAAGGCGGCGCTGGAAATGTCACCGGGCACGGTGAAATCGCAGGCTTGCGGGACTTGGCCGCCGTCGATGGAAATCACGTTGCCCTCGCGGCGGGTGGCGACGAGGAAGGAGGCGAGCATCTGCTCGGTGTGGTCGCGGGTTTCCGCAGGTTGGATGACGGTGGTGGTGCCCTTGGCAAACATGCCGGCGAGCAGGACCGCGCTTTTCACTTGGGCGCTGGCGACTGGCATGTCGTAGGTGATCGGGCTGAGCTTGGCGGCGTGGATGAGCAGGGGAGCGCAGCCGGGTTTTTCGCCCAGCGTCTCGATTTTCGCGCCCATCTGGCCGAGCGGCACGGTGACGCGGCCCATCGGGCGGGAGGAGAGCGAGGCGTCGCCGAAGAGTTCGGTGGAGAATTCCTGACCGGCGAGAAGTCCGGCAAGCAGGCGCATGCCGGTGCCGGCGTTGCCACAATCGATGGGCGCGGCGGGCGCGCTGAGTTTCATCGACTGGCCGTGGATGCGGAGATTGACGGGCCCGTAGCCGGGCAGCTCGTCGAGCACTTCATAAGTCGCGCCGAGCGCCTTCATGGCGTTGAGCGTGTTCACGCAATCCTCGCTGGGCAGGAAGTTGCGGATGGTGCAGGTGCCGTTGGACAGCCCGCCGAGGATGGCGGCGCGGTGCGACATGCTTTTGTCCCCGGGGACGCTGAACTCGGCGTGGAGTTTGGAAATGGCTGTGACTCGAAATTCCGACATGTGAGGTGAAAAAATAGGCTATTGAGGGTGGTTGAGGGGATCGCGGCGCTGCTTGGCGGTGGCGAGCCATTGTCGGGCTTTTTCCTGATTGCCGCTTTCGAGGCTGGCGAGGATTTCACCCAGATCGGCGATGGTTTCCTTGAGCGGGCCGATGAGGGCCTCGCGGTTTTCGGTGACAATCTCCGCCCACATCACGGGGTTTCCGGCGGCGACGCGGGTGGTGTCGCGCAGCCCGCCACCGCCGAAGCTGCCTTCGCCGGGATCATGCAAACAAACCCGTGCGGCGCTGGCGGCGATGAGGTGCGGCAGGTGGCTGATGCGGGCGACGAGTTCGTCGTGGATCGCGGCGCTCATCCACGAGGTGCGGCAGCCGATGGTTTTCCAGAAGCGTTCCAGCGCGGCGGCTTGCTCCGGCGGCGCGCCGTTGTCGTTGGTGAGCAGGCAGGCGGCGTTTTTAAACAAGGTGGAGGTGACGGCGGACAGGCCGTTGCGCTCGGAGCCTGCCATCGGGTGGCTGCCGATGAAGCGGATGTCCCGGCCTTGCAGCAACGGGGCGATTTTCCGATGCGGGACGCGTTTCACGCTGCCCACGTCGGTGACCAGGCAACCGTCGGGCAGTCCCGCTTCCAGGGCGGCGGTTACGAGGGCTGCCATCGCGCCGACCGGGACGGCGAGGACGACGAGATTCGCGCCGAAAACCGCTTCTTTCAGGTCGCCGGTGGCTCCGGTGATGCCGAGGTCACGCGCGTCCTTCACGGTTTCCTCTTTGCGCGCCCAGAGTCGGATGCGAGGGGCGTTTTCCAATGCGGAAAGCGCAAGTGCGAGTGATCCGCCGAGCAGGCCGCCGCCGAGGATGGTGATGGTGGGGAAATCGGTCTTCATTCAAAAAGAAAAGACCGGGTCCAGTGTGGCGGACCCGGTCGGTTTTCCTGGATAAGGGTTTACCGGGAATCAGGAAATCTCACGGCACGCGGAAGTAGCCTTTGCCGGCTCCGGTGTAGGTGGGATCCTGGACGAGAGTGCCGCTAGGGATGTCGCGGACATCGACCACCTTGTTGTTATACGGGCTGAAAACGAAGCCGTCCTTGCCGGGGACCTTGTTGGCGAATTTGTATTCCTGGCGCTTTTCTTCGACGGGAGGAGTCGGAGTCGGATTGGACGGAGGAGTCGTGCCGCCGGCGG
>JBIHZT010000129.1:0-8226 GCA_044240265.1 Luteolibacter sp.
CCTCGACGACCTCTCCGGCGGAGTCTTCACCATCTCTAACGGCGGCACCTACGGCTCGCTGCTCAGCACGCCCATCCTCAGCCCGCCACAAAGCGGCATCCTCGGCATGCACACCATTCAGCAGCGTCCTGTCGCCCTCAATGGCCAGGTCGTCATCCGGCCGATGATGTATCTCGCCCTCAGCTACGACCACCGCCTCGTCGATGGCAAGGAGGCCGTCACCTTCCTCATCCGCATCAAGGATTGTCTCGAGAATCCGACCCGGCTCCTCTTGGAAATGTGATTTGCCAAACCCGCGCCCCCATGACCCAGGACACCCGCCAAGTCGTCATCGAGCTCCTTTTTCTCTCGCTCTACCTCGATGAACATCTCTCGCTGGCCGAGGATGAGGTGCTTAACAGCGCGCTCGACTCGCTGGGCTGGGAGTCGCCGGTTTCCCGGGAGAAATTCATTTTCGCCGCCTTTTCCAAAGCCCGAGAAGTCGCGGCTTGTCCCATCAAAACGGAGGCTTTCCTTGCCGAGCGCGCCGGGCTTATCAAGCGCGATGGCGAGCAAAGCACCGCCTTGACCTGGCTTTACCGCATCCTCGGCTCCGACGGTCTGAGTCCCGCCGAGCAGCGTTTTCTCAGTCAACTCGAATCCAGGCTGTTTCCCTGAGTCTGGATTTTCCCGGTTAATTTTCCGCGCCTATGGAAGAATAACGACATGCGAATGCCGGAGGTTCCGGGATTTCTTCTTAGCCAGATGACAGCTTGCAATCGGGCATTGGGACGAGGCCATCGCCGCGCCGATGATTCTCTATCGGAAGCCCGCTCAGACGATCATCTCCCGTGTGACGTGGTATTTCGCGGCGCAGCGGGGGCACTGGATGGTGATGGTCGCGGCATCGCCGAAGAGGTCGTCGAGCCGATCCCTCCAGCCGCCGAGAACGGGCAGGATCCTGTCGAGCGTGCAGCCGCAAAAGAAGCGGAACCTGCGGGATTCCAGCAAGGTGGTTTCCTCGGTTTGCGTGATTTTTTCGACGTCGGTGGCATCGAGTGACGCCAGCCACTCAAGGTCGCAATCCGGCTGGGCGGCGATGATCGCGAAATTCTCGTCCTCTAACCGGAATGCGCGGGCGGGCCGCTGCTCGGACTGGTCGTAAAACTGGGAGAGCCAGACAACCGGATCCTTGCCCTCGATCTCCAAGGTCGTGGTGCTCGGCTCGCGCTGCTCGGCGGTGGTGGTCTGGGAGTAGAAGAAATTGCGGTCGGACTCGCGCACGTCTTCGGTGAAAATCCGCCCGGTGATCGCCTCTTCGAACGAGCTGCCGGTGACAAACAGGTTGATGCGCGGCGCCCGGAGATTCGCCGTCCACGCGATGGTCTCCGCCCACGGACGGGCGACAAGGTGCAGCGCGAGCATCGCCAGCGCGTCCTTGAGCATCTGGTCGAGCGCGGCCGGCGGGCGGATGCCGTGCTGCATCAGATGCAGATAGTAGTCCGTGTAAATCGGCGTGAACTGGCCGCGCAGTAGCAAAGCATTGCGATGCCGGACGAAGATGGAGTCGATTTTCGTGAACTCTTTGGGGACTTCCATGATGAATAACGCGGGCAGGATGCCCGCGGTCCTTGAGTTAGGCGCCTGGTAGCTCGATGAAGCCTTCCAGCTTCCGGATGCGGGTGGGGTGGCGCATTTTCCGGAGGGCTTTGGCTTCGATCTGGCGGATCCGCTCGCGGGTGACCTGGAACTGGCGGCCGACTTCCTCAAGCGTGCGGCTGTAGCCGTCCTTGAGGCCGAAGCGTTGTTCAAGCACCTCGCGCTCGCGCTCTGTCAGAGTATCGAGCACGTCCTTGATCTTGTCCTTGAGCATCGAGAAACCGGCTTCTTCCATCGGGTTGTCGGCGGCCTTGTCTTCGATGAAGTCGCCGAAGGAGGTGTCGTCCGAATCGCCAACTGGGGCTTGCAGGGAGATCGGCTGTTGCGCCATTTTGAGCACGGCGCGCACGCGTTCGACGGGAAGGTGGATTTCCTCGGCGATTTCTTCCGGCGACGGCTCGCGGCCGTATTCCTGGACGAGCTGCTTCTGCACGCGCATCAGCTTGTTGATCGTCTCGATCATGTGGACCGGAATGCGGATGGTCCGGGCCTGGTCGGCGATGGAGCGGGTGATCGCCTGGCGGATCCACCAGGTGGCGTAGGTGGAGAACTTGTAACCGCGGCGGTATTCGAATTTCTCGACCGCCTTCATCAGGCCCATGTTGCCCTCCTGGATCAGGTCGAGGAACGAGAGGCCGCGGTTGGTGTATTTCTTGGCGATGGAAATGACGAGGCGGAGGTTGGCCTCGACCATCTCGGTCTTCGCCTTGAGCGCTTCCTTCAACCAGTGGCGGAGTTGTTTGTTAGC
Organism: Luteolibacter sp.; assembly: GCA_044240265.1. GTDB lineage: Bacteria > Verrucomicrobiota > Verrucomicrobiia > Verrucomicrobiales > Akkermansiaceae > Luteolibacter. The sequence continues at coordinate 2,387 of JBIHZT010000129.1, forward strand.
CTCCTCGAAGGTTTCCTGGGTGTGCCAGGTGCGCTGTTGGATTTCGCGAAGCTTGGTGAGGAATTCCTTGTCCTCGGGATCGCTCTGCAGCTTGCGGCCGTATTTCCAGAACTTCTGCATGTATTCATCCACTTGTTCGCAGAAGTCTTCGACGACTTTCTGCTTGTAATAAAAGCGGGTGAAGACGCGGTTGAGGGTCTGGATGTTTTTTTGGAACTCCTCCTCGAGCTTCTTCTTGCTGCGCGGGTTCTTGGCGGAGAGCTGGCGGAACAAGTCGTCGTTCTCGTGGTGAAGCTGCTTGAGCTGGTCGCAGAGTTTCGGCAGGCCCTTCATATAGCGCTCGCGGGACTCGATCTTCTTGTCGAGGATCACGCGGTCGAAGCGCTCCTTGCCCTTGTTAAGCTTGTCGGCGAGTTCCAGATAGGAATCGGTCACGAAACCGAATAGATGGAGGTGTTTGGCGACTTCGATTTCCGCATCCTCGATGCGTTTGGAGATTTCCACTTCCTGCTCGCGGGTGAGCAGCGGCACCTGGCCCATCTGCTTGAGATACATCCGGACCGGGTCGTCGAGGATGTCGAGCTTCTGGTCGGCCTTGACGTCTTCCTCGTCACCGTCGCCCTCGTCGCGCTTCTTGTCCTTATAGCGATCTACTTCGGAGGCGTCGATGATGTCGAACTCCATGTTGCGGAGCCGCTCCATGATGGCCTCGACGTCGTCGGGATCGACCAGGTCGTTGGGCAGGATTTCGTTGATGTCGTCGTAGGTCAGGTAGTCCTGTTCCTTGGCGAGCTTGATGAGTTCGCGGATTTTCTCCTGGATTTCCGGGGTGTCGATCCGGCGCTTGGGTTCGGAGCTCTTGGGGGCGGGTTTGGCTTCCACGACGGGGGGCTTGACTTCCTTTTTCGACTTCGCCGGTTCCGGAGCAGCGGTTTTTTCCACTGGCTTCACCTTAGGTTCAGGCGCGGCCTTGACGACGGGCTTCGGCGCGGCTTTGACGACAGGTTTCGGAGCGGTCTTGACGACGGGCTTCGGCGCGGGCGTGGCGGAGGACTTCGGTGCTGCTTTGGCGTCGGGTTTCGGTGAGTCTTTGACGGCGGATTTTGCAGGTGTCTTGGGAGCTGGAACGTTAACGACAGGTTTTTCCTTCTTGTTCGCGACGACCGGGGCCGGCGACTGGGATGGCTTCTTCGGCGTGGCCGCATCCGGAACCTTGATTTGAGGTTTTACGGCGGGTTTCTTGGGCGAAGATTTGGGCGAAGACATGGAATAAAATGCGCTTGAGTCGAAAATCGGGAGACACCCCACCTAGTCTAGGGGCAATGCGAAAAATCGCAGGCGAGGCGGAATGAAGAGGCGAAGTGGGGGCAGGTCAAGACCTTTCTACCGAATTGGATTAGCGGGGAAATCCCGGGAATACACGATGCGCGGCGGGTTATGGAAACCTACCGCACGGCCTTCGGTGGATTTCCAGTTTCAAATCCGCCGGAATGCATTTAGGGTCCGCCAAGAAACATGATTGTCATCACCCGAAAGGCCGTTGAAGAACTGGGCAAGCTCCTGGAAAGCCGTGCGAAATCCCCACGTTCGGGACTCCGCCTCGCCGTCAGCCGAGGCGGCTGCGCCGGTTGGCAATACGAGATGAACGTGGCGGACCCGGAGCCCGGCGACGAAATCGTCGAGTCCGGAGCGGCCCGCGTGATCGTCGCCGCAGACAGTCTCGACCGGTTGCGCGGATGCGAGATTGACTATTCGGACGACCTGACGGACGCCGGGTTCAAAATCCATAATCCGCAGGCCGCGCGGTCTTGTGGCTGCGGAACCTCGTTCGAGGCCGTGGATGAAGAGCCGGGCAGCCACGCGGTCGCCGACGGAGAAGCCTGCGGGACCCACTAATATCCGGATCCGTCGTGCCCCGCATCGTCGAAGAGCCACCACCGAGACGGCCCGCCTATTTCTGGTGGCTGCTGGCCAACGCGCTGGCGCTTTGTTTCGCCGTCATCAGCTGGGCGGTCTGCCTGCATGTCTTCGGCAACCCGGAAATCCCCCGGAACTATGAGATTCTCGGCAGGCTCGGCCGCCAACCGGTCCTCAAGCGCTACACCGTGCTCGACGTGCCTAATGGAAGCGCCCTCGCCCCCAAGGAACTTTACAAACGCTACTTCGGCTACACCGAAGAGCAGCGCGTCCGCGTGAACTCGCTGCTGATGCGGAACTATCTGACGAACTTCGACCGGCCCCTGCTGCTCACCTACATCGAGGGCGATTATCAGGTAGAAAAAGTCCGCAAGCTGGATTCCAGGGATTTCCTCGATCCCGGCATGGTCATCCGGGCGCAGGCGTTGGTGAAGCCCGACGACTTCACCAAGCCGATGCCGTATCCGGTGCTGATCGAGTACGTGTTCCCGACCAGCCAGACCAATGCCGCCGCGTCGTTCAAGCCGGGCGACATCCTGGGTGTGAAAAAGAGCCCGAACTGTGCGGCGGTGGTCCACGTGGCCCGGATCATCAACGAAGACGAGCCAGCTCTGTTACTCACCGTCATTCCCATCGCCTACGGTTCCTATCAGCTTGGTGACACCGGGTCCTTCCAGATCGAGCCGCCCGGCGTGCTGCGTCCGACGCAGGGGTTTCCGGTCTTCAAGGACCTTCACCGATAGGGGCCGGTCACGGCATAGGGCCGTCCTTGACGAAGGACTTGGTCGCCAGCAGATGGATGGGAAGCTCCACCCGGGTGGTTTCCGCACCTTTGGTGAAGTTGGAGCGGATGGTTCCCTTGAGTTCCAGCGTCTCGTCCAACATGGTGTCGAGATTGACCAGGACCTCGCCCGTCAAGTCCACGGAGCCGCCCGCCTCGGTGCCATCGGGCCGGAAATCCGCACCCGTGCTGCGGATCGAAATTTCGATCACGGCGACCCGGCGTTTCTCGGAGTTACGGACTTGGCGGAGTCGCATGGTGCCGATGGTCTGGGCGTGCGACAGATCGCGCTCGATGACCATCCGGATCCACGCCGGATCGAATTCCCAGGAGTCGCCGACATTGATTTCGCGGCCGGGATACCAGTCGCGTTTCAGATATACCTTGAGTTCGTCGATTTCCTTCTGGATGCGGGCGAGGGGAAGCGAGCCGTCGAGATCGAAATTCCAATCGCCGGCGGGGGACTTGGACATCGAGAACATTTTGCCGACGAGCGGGCTTTCGTCCGAGATTTTGTCTTCCTTGCCGTCGATCACGGTTCGCGACACGGTGTTGATCTTGGAGACGCGCACCATTCCGCGGCGCGTGCCGTCGGCCGTGGGGGCGCGGAAGGTCCAAACGAGTTCGCGTTCGCGGGTGATCCCGATTTTTCCGCTGCTGGACTTGCCGAGACCGGTTTTCCGGATGGTGCCGCCCTTGGTTTCGGAAAACGTGACCAGCCGCACACTCTCGCCGGGCTGCCCGCGGACGGGACCAATGGTGATGCCGGCGGTGGCGGAAGAGAGTTGGGCGGCAAGGGCGGCGATGCAGGCCGCAAATCGGAGGTTTTTCATTTCTGTAAGGGTTTCGGTTCGGTCGGGGCGGGTCAATTCGAATCTGGGGGTGACGGAGCAGACTGCTGACGGGAGAGCCGGGTGCTGGAATGGGAGCGAGGCGGCATGGCCGTAGGGAAATCCGCCCGTTCCTACCGCTAGCGAGGCGTTTCATCAGCGGACTGTGGCGTCGGTCTGCGAGGACTGCTAACCGCCCGGCGTTTGTGCTTGGCAACGTGGCGGGTTCCCGCGACGTTGCTGACGATTTATATTTACCGCTATGTCCATTATCCTCGGCTGTGTGTTCGGCTTCGTCGCCTGGTTCCTCATGCGTTATCTTGTTTCCGGGATCTACACGGTCGATCAAAACGAGCGCGCGGTGAAAACGATTTTCGGCCGCGCCGAGCGGATCCAGAGCCTCACCACGCTGGATGATCCGATCTCGGACATGCTCAGCGATGATCAGAAAAAGCGCTATTCCTATCCCCAGGTCCGCGTCATCATGCCCGGCGGCCCTTATTTCAAATGGCCGTGGGAAAAAATCCACAAGGTCTCCATCGCCACCGAGACCGTCAACATGGCGTGGGATCCCGAGGATGCTTCCGCCAATTATAACGGCACCATGCTGGAAGCCGTCACCAAGGACCAGCTCAACACCGGCCTAACCGGCCAAATCCGCTACCGCGTCGCGGACCGCAATCTCTACGCGTTCCTCTTCGGCATCAAGAACCCCTTCGCCCACATCATGGGCTACTTCGTCTCCGTGCTGCGCGAGCGCATCGCCAACTTCGAAGCACCCCGCGCGCCCAATGCCGACGGCACGCCGGACAACGCCGCCGTCATCGGCATTTCCATCAACGACCTGCGGAAAAACCTCCGCGATCTCAACGAGCACATGGACCGCGAGTGCACCTCGTCCGCCGCCCGTTACGGCATGGTGCTCGACGCCACCCTCATCACCAGCATCGACCCGCCGCCGGAAGTCGAGTCCGCGCTTGCCGCCATCAACACCGCCTACAACCAGGTCTCCTCGGACATCAGTCTCGCCCAAGCCTCCGCCGACCAGAAAATCGTCCAGTCCAAGCGCGCCGTGGAAATCGAAACCCTCCGCGCCCTTGCCGAGGTCGAGCCGCTCACCCGCCTCGCCGCCCAACTCATGACTTTGAAAAACAGCGGCCGCGAGGCCCTCCGCGCCTACGTCCGCAACGTCCGCCTCGCCCTGTTTGAAAAAGCCCAGCAAGTCTTCGTGGAATCCAACAAATGAGCAACTTCCTCATCGCCGCCGCCGTCACGTTTTTCGCCTGTGCCATCGGGTTTCCCATTCTTTTCGGGATCGCCCGGCTGCTCGGGCTTTACGCCGTCATCCAGGAGCGCCAGTGCAATGTCTATGTGCTTTTCGGAAAAGTGTTAGCCACCATCGACGAGCCTGGCCTGCACATCCTGCCCTTCAAGTTAGGCCCCGCCTCCTTCATCGTGAACTGGCTGGGAAAATGCCACATCCTCGACATGCGGCTCGACCAGGAATACCTGCGCAGCCAGCCGGTGAACTCCGAGGAAGGCGCGCCCATGGGCATCGGCATCTGGCATGAGATGTTCATCAGCGATCCCGTCGCATACCTCTTCAAAAACAGCGACCCGCGCGGTTCTCTATCCGCCAACGTCAGTAACTCCACCGTCCGCTGCCTCAGCAACATGCCGCTCGCCACCATGATGGTGAACCGCCACACCATGAGCGACAACGTGCGCAACGAGGTCTCTCCCAAGTCCCACGAGTGGGGCTACAAGTTAGGCTCCATTTACATCCGCAAGGTGCACTTCCGCGACATCGGTATGATCAGCCAGATCGAGAGCAAGGTCGTCAACCGCCTGCGCCAGGTGACCTCGGCCATCAAGCAGGACGGCGCGAACCAGGTGAGCATCATCACCAGCACCGCCGAGCGCGAGGCCGCCATCGAGTTCGCCAAGGCCGCCGCCATCCGCCCGCAGATCGTCGGTGAGGCGCTGCAGCGGATCTCCGTCGATGGCGAGGTTTCCGAAGCGATGTTCGAGATCCTCGAAACGCAGAAAGTCATCGCCAGCGGCGCGCGTCTCACCGTGCTGCCGCATGGCGGGGAGTTGCTCGCCCAGTTGATCGCCGGACAGCCTCCGACCAAGACCCCGCCACCGCTGGGGTAGGGGACCGGGGCCAAAATCGCCTCTTGGTCTCTCCAAAGGTCTCCCCGCGGCGACATTCCTGTCGCCGACCCCCCATCTTGCATGCTGATGGACCTCATCCTGCAAGCAGCCGCCACCCACGAGACACCATCCTCAAATCAAGTACTTGCGAGCGC
>JBIHZT010000130.1:0-8196 GCA_044240265.1 Luteolibacter sp.
GGTGGGCGCGAGCAGCATGGTCAACAGCTTGTGGGCGCGGTCGCCATCGTGGAGGCGTGCCCAGAAGTTGATCTTCCAGGCGAGCGACCAGCCGGTGCCGGCATCGCCGCGTTTTTCCAGGGTTTTACGGACGGCTGCGGCGAGCCCGGGCGTGCCTTCGGGCGTGATCTCGTGATAGGGATGCAGTCCGTAAAGGTGGGAAACGTGACGGTGAGTCGGCTCGGTATCCCCGTATGGTTCCAGCCATTCCTGCAGGCGTCCGTCGGAGCCGACCTGGTTGGGTGCGAGTTTCCCGCGTTTCGCGAGCAGCTCCTTGCGCAACGTTTCGTCCAGGCCGAGGATCGCCGCGGCGCGGGCGGTGTTGCCGAAAAGCTCGCGGAGTTGCTGCATGTCGATGGTGGGCGCCATGCAGACATTGGCGTGGCGTCCATCGGGCATGATGAACGCATGCTCCGGCGAATTGGACGGTCCGGTGACCAGCCAGCCGTGCTTGGGTTCCTCCATCAGGTTGTCGAGATAGAACAGGGCTGAGCCTCTGAGGATCGGATAGACCTTGGCCAGATAGGCCTTGTCGAGGGTGTATTCAAAGCGGCTCCACAGGTGCTGGCACAACCAGGCCGAACCACCGGTGGTCGCGCCCCAACCGGCGGACTCGCCGGGAGAAGTGAAACCCCAGGGATTGGTGATGACGTGGGCCACCCACCCGCGCGCCTTGTAATAGGCTTGCGCGGTTTTTTCGCCGGGTTTGACCAGCGAGGCGATCAAGGCGTCGAGCGGATCTTGAAGTTCCGCCAGATTGCCAGTGAGTGCGGGCCAGTAATTCATCTGGACGTTGATGTCGAGATGCCAGTCGCCGTTCCACGGGGTCTGGATTTCCTCCGCCCAGATTCCTTGCAGGTTGGCCGGGAGCCCGCCGGGGCGGGACGAGCCGATCAGCAGGTAGCGGCCGAAATTGAAATAGAGGGCGGCCAACGCGGGGTCGGGCTTGCCATTAGCGAAATCCACCAGGCGCAGGTCGGTCGTTTTAATCCCCGCCGCCTCAGCCTCCGCGCCGCCGAGTTGGAGTGCAACCCGGTCGAAATAGTGGCGATGATCTTCCCGGTGGCGCTTCAGCAATTCGTCATGGCTTCTAACCATCGCCTTCTGCAGATCGGCCGCGGTGGTGGCGAGCGGGTCGGCGGTTTGGCGGCCGGCGAAGCCCCGGTAATCCGTCCCCGCGGCGAGGTAGAGCAGGACTTCGTCGGCATTCTTCACGCGCAGGCTGTCGCCCTCCGCCGTGACCGAGCCGCCCTTGGTGACGATGCGGACGCGCGTCACATGGGTGACGCCTTTGCCGCCCTTGCCATCATCGAGCGGGCCGGTCATGAGCAACTCGTTGTTGCCGACGGCGCGGGTGGTCGCGCGTTCCGGGCGGTCCAGCGCAACGGTGAAGCCGAGCGCACCGGGCTTGGAGGCCGTGTATCGGGAAACGAAAACCTGATCCGGCGAGCTGATGAAATGGGCGCGCTCGTAGTTCACGCCGTTAACCTGATAGGCCACGCCGGCGACGGCGTTTTGCAGATCCAGCGTGCGGCGATACCCGGCGCTGGTTTCCTGCTGTTTCCCAACGCCGTCCAGCGCGATCCCGGCGAGCTGGAAATGCGGGACGCCGGGATTGGGAGCAAAGCTGAAGCGGAAAAACCGGAAGGCGGCGGGCTTTGCGATGTCGTAGGATTTCGTCTCGGATCGCGAAGCAAATGGCTTTTGGCCACGCTGTTCGTCAATGACCGCCCATGTCTTGCCGTCATGGGAACCCTCCAGCTTCCACTGTTGCGGATCGCGCTCCGGCACGTCGTTCGCCGAGGTGAACGAGTAGCGTGCGGGCGTGGCGTCCCGGGGCAGTTCCACCTGCCATTGCACGACCGCGCCGCCATGCTTGAAACACCATTTGGTTTTCGGGTCGCCGTCGGTGGAATCGGCAATTCCCTGGCCCGCTTGGCCGGCATGGCCGCTGGGCGAGGACCAGACCGGGTCATGGCCGGACTTGATCCGGAGGTTGCCGAGAACCTGATAGCAGCCGAACTGTCCACCTGCGGAACCGGGTGGCACGCAGGTGAAGTGCTGGTTCACCAAGGCCTGCGCCTCCGGGTTCTTGCCTTCGCGCAGCAACCTGCGGATCTCCGGCAGAGCGGCGGAGGCTCCTTCGCGGTCGGCGTTTTGAGGGGAACCGGACCAGACCGAACTTTCATTCAACACGATGCGATCCTCGTCGATACCGCCGAAAACCATCGCGCCGATGCGCCCGTTGCCGAGTGGGGCGGACTCGAAAAACCGCTTGGCCGGAGCGTCATACGAAAGCATCGTGGACGCCTCACCTGCAGATGCGCCCTGGGCGGCGAGGAGAAAAAGGGCAAGGATTTTCCTCATGAGGGTGTAACTTAAACATTCGGTTATTTCGGCACGACATCGAACTCCGCGACCGAAGTCCAATTGCGGTTTTGGACTTCCTGCAGGGCTTCCAGTTTAAAGAACCGCGCGGTGGTGGGATTTCCGAGACGGACAGTCTGGGGCTTGTCGTTGTTTTCGAAGGAGCCTTCGGTGATGGGATTCCACGATTTGCCGTCGCTACTGGCATGGATGCGGTAGCGGGCGATGCGGCCGTGGTCGCAGTCCTTGCGTGGCGTGTAGAGGAAACTGCCGACGGTGAGCGACTGCTTGAGTTCGATGACCAGCGAATGGGGCAGCGCGGGTTCCGGCGGGTTCCAGTTCGAATGCCAGTAGGTCTCGGGGTTGTTGTCGGCGGCGTTGATGGCCCAGAAATTCTCGTGTTCGGTGGAAGCACTCATCTTCGGAGCGAGCCGGGCCAGTGTGGACTCGCGGCTGAAGGCGGGCAGGTTGCCGTCCAGCGGGATCTCGCTGGTGGGGTTGAAATCCGGGCTGGCGGCGTATTGCAGCAAACTCTGGCGGAGTTGGCGGGCGACCGGGCGCTTGTCGAGATCGCGGTTGAGGTCGAGCGTGCAGACTAACAATTTCCCGTTACCGACCTTGGTTTCATAAACGAGCGCCAGCTTGTGGTTGCGGTCCGGGCGGTCGATGGCCTGGACGATGGGATGATAGCTCTCCGACGTGCCGTTCAGGCGGATGGCGGAGGCCTGGAACAGCAGTTCGAACCACTGCCAGTCGCTGTGGAGATCGGTGGGGAAATCCTTTAGCGCCGGGTGCTTGGGATCGCAGAGCAAACCGAGGGTTTGTTTCTGGTTGGCGAACATGATGGGCGACCAGAACGGCGGAGTCATCGCCGTGCCATAAGGGCTGTTGAAGCCCGAGGGCAGCAGCACGACTTTTTTGCCATTCCGCAGGGCCTCCTGTGCCGCGCCGTCGAGTGTCTTCACCACCATCACATCAGCAGGCGCATCGTTTGCGGCGGCCTCCGGATAGACCCAGAAATTCCAGCGGTTGCGCGACTCTCCACCGCGCACGCCGACTTCAAGCTGCAACTTGCGGGCGTCCTTGATGTTAGATAGCGGAAGGGAAACCTTGCCAACCTGCGTCAGTCCGGTGTTCATCAGAGTGACGGCGGCCAAGGTGCCTTGCGCGACCGGCTTCTCACCATCCATCACACGCCAGGCCAAGGTGGCGTTGGCAAGTGGCGAGGGTCCGTAGTTGGCGAACTCGATATCGGCGGCAAACGACTCGTTGTTGGTATAGACGCGCTTGGTGATGCGGGCGAGCGGCACTTGCGGGCCGCAGAATTCATGGAATTTCCCCGCGGTCACAAACGGCTTCGGCTCGAAGAAACTATTGACGATGCCGACATAGGCCGCGCCTTGGTCGAAGGAATCCTGCAAGCCCAGCAACTGGAAACCACCGTATTCCGGCGTGCGCAGCGAGCGTTCGACTTCCTCCTTGTAGAGTTCCAGGGAGAGAAGGCCGGTGGCATTGACGAAATCCGGCACCTGGGCCAGCACGCCCTGCTGTTTGGCGACATCGTGGAAATGCTCCAAAGTGACCGCCTGCAGCGCGCCGGTGTATTTCCCGATTTCCGAGAGATCCGGATAGACATACCATTGTCCGGTCTCGTGACTGATCTGCGGGACGGGACGGCCGACCATGGTGGCGCGGTAGTCGCCGGTGGTTTCCGGCGCGTCGCGGTTGAAATACGGCTCCATGCGGCGGCGGCCGTTGGCGCTGCCGTGGGCGACGGCGAAATCATCGCCGGGCACCTCGTCCTTGATGCCGCTGGCCTCGGGATTGGAAATCGTCGCATAAAGCCGGCGAGAATCGATCTTCTTGCCGTGCTGGGCGAGTTCCTTGAGCAAGTCGATCTTTGGCGTCTTGGCCTCGTTGCCGCCGGACATCATGACGAAGGACGGGTGGTTGCCGTAGGTTTCGAGGATGCGGTCGAACTCCATGCGCCGCCATTGCAGGCCGGTCGCGGAGTCGGTGGCTACCGATGCCTCGCCATTGGGCAGCTCCGCCTGGATGTAGATGCCGAGTTCATCGGCGGCATCGAAGGCGGCGTGCGGCGGGGTCCAGGCGTGACAGCGGAAATGATTCAGTCCGAAATCCTTCAACAGCCCGAAGATCTTCAGCCACGTTTCCTTGTCCATCGGCGGGTGGCCGGTGAGGGGAAATTGGGCGTTGTTCGCCTCGCCGCGCAGCAGGACCGGCTTGCCATTGATGGTGAAACGCGCGCCCTCGCCCTTGAACTCGCGGAAACCGAAACGCTCCTCGCGGCTGGCGCTGCCGGCGGCGCTTTTGAGCTCGACGCCCGCCTGATAGAGCGGGCGCTCGAATTCGCTCCAGAGTTTCACGGCGGAGGCAGGCAGCTTTACCGGGATCGCGAGCTTGGTTTCGCCGGGAGCGAGCGTCACGGTGCGGGCCTCGCTGGCGAGCGCGTCCTTGCCGCCAGCGGCGCGGATGTTGGCGGTGATGCGGGTTTCCTGCGGCTTGCCGGTGGCATTGGCCAGCGTGAGGCGCATCTCGGCCATGCCGGTGCGGGCATCGGGGAATACCAAGTTTGTAGTGATGGAGACAAGCGGCGTGGCGCGCAATTCGATTTTACCGATCACGCCGTTGTAGATCGTGCATGACTGCTCATGATAGGCATGGGTGTTGCAGCCGAGATCGTGGAGCTGGCGGTTGTCGATGCGCAGCGTGAGCTTGTGTTTCCCCGGCGCGACGGGGCCGAACACATGGTGGTGTGGCGCGCTGAGCGAGTCCATGACAGCGGAGGACTTGTCGCCGAGCCACGCTTCGGATACCCAGCAGACGCGTTCGAGAAAAAGTGAAACCGATTTTCCCGACCATGATTCCGGGATGTCCACGGTCGTCTGATACCATGCGTTGCCGCGGTAGTCGTAGCGGAGCATCGGGTGCCAGACCGGGAGGTCGGTGAAGTCGCCGCCCCAGATCTGCTGGCGGATGGCCGTCATCGGATTGCCGAGCTTGTTGGTGGTGATGGTGCCGGGCAGTTGGATCGATCCGCCGAGGTCTTTGTGGAACCACCCCTGCCCAGCCCCGGCGTCTTTGGCATCGATTTCAAAACGCCACTCGCGGGCAAGTGGGATTGCCAGCCCCTCCGCTGCGGTGGGCAACAAGGAGAGGGCTAAGCTTGTGAGGAAGATCGCAGTGCGGAGTTTGTATGAATCGTGCAGGATGCTCATTGGATAAGGAGGCGGAGAAACCCCTTGCCCGTGAGGCCGGTCGAGGCGTTGAGGCGGAAGGTGTGATACTCGTAGTTGCTATCGGCTGCGGGCCAACCCGGCGGCACGATGGCGGGGCTGACTTTGGTAACGGGTGCGGCGAACGACATAAGATCCAGCGAACCCTGCACCGTATATTTTACGCCGTCAATGCTGGTGGTGTTACCAACTCCGAAGTCGGCTCCCGTCCGGCTGGCGAAGGTGAGAATAAGCGCGCTGCCCACTGCGGGAACATTGACCGTCTGGCTGAGGCGATAGCCATTGTCCGATCCATTGAGCGGATTCCCATTGAGGGCGAACTCAACGGAATTTGCCAGACCGTCGTCATCCGGATCGCCGCTCGGGGTGGCGTCCGCGAGCGGATCAACTGCGGTGATCTTGGTTTGCGCCCAAGAGCTGTATGGCAGCACGCCGAAGGTGAACTTCAAATGATTGCCATCGATGGAGACGGTGCCGGCCATTCCGGTCACTGTTGGCAGGGGACCGCTGATTCCTCCCGCGGCGGTTGCCAGCAGATAGATGCCCGGGGCGGGCATCACGGCGGCGGTGAGGTCGAGGATATTTCCGGCCTCCAGAGTCAGTGCGCCGTTGATTTGCCGGGGCACCTGCAAGTTATCAGAAGCAGCCACGGCGAGGGCGTGGTGACCGCCGGACGAAATGGTGACATTGCCTTGAATGAAGCCATTACCCGCCAGGGTCGCGCCACTGGCTACCGTCACCTGACTTGAGTTCGAAAAACCGGTGATGGTGAGGGTTCCGCCGCTGACGGTGGTGGTGCCGGTGTAGGTGTTGTCGGCGCTGATCTCCAAGTTTCCCGCGCCACTCTTGAAAAGATTTCCCGATGGGCCGCTCTGCTTAATGATGCCGCTGAAAAGCAGGTCGGTCGCGGCGACTCCATCCGCGACGTCGATGGAAAGGGTCGGCGTGCCGTAATCGGGACGAATCATCAGTTCGCTGGAAATGGTCGATGTCGTCGCGCTGGCCAGCGACTGGATCGCGGTGTCGCGCCAGTGGATCGTGCCACCTGAGATCGAACCTCCAGTGAGATTGAACGTCGAGCCGGAGGTCATCTTTTGGTCGATCACGACCACGCTGCCGCCGACGATGTTGAGAGTTTCGATCCGGGTCCCGGGGGCGGTGCCGAAACCGCCGAACGCGGCTCCGGAGACGGTGAGGGTCGCCCCGGAATTGACCGTGACGGTGCCACGAATTGCGGCGATTGACGAAGTCGTTAGGTTGAGCAGGAGATTGCCGCCGTTGACCGTGGTGCCACCGGTGAATGAGCTGATCTCGGTGAGTTCGAGCGTGCCGTCGCCGGATTTGACGAGACCCGGGACGTTGGTGCTGGTGGTTTGGTCGATCGCACCGCTGATGAGAAGATCGGTCGCGGCGTCTCCGTCCTGTGTGTCAATGGTGAGGTTCGCGCCGGGGGCGTAGTCGTTTCGGATGAAGATCCTCGAGGCGAATGTCGCGGAGTTGGTGCTGGCTAACGAGTTTAGCGTGCTGTTGTCCCAATGGATCTCACCGCCCGAAATGGTGCCGCCGGCCATGTTGATGATGGCGGCCTTGATGAAGCTGGTGTTGAGCGTGTTGGTGACGGTGCCGCCGACCACGTTGAGGACATTGATTTTTTTGCCGCTGTTGGTGCCGAACCCGGCCCAATCGGGGCCGGCGATTCGCAGAGTGCCTCCGCTATTCACGGTGACGGTGCCGCGCACTGCGACATCGCTGGTGGTGGATTCCAGCGAAAGTGTGCCGCCGTTGATTGAAGTGCCACCGCTGTAGGTGCTGACACCGGTGAGCGAGAGCATGCCGGAGCCGGATTTTGTCAAGCCGGTGCTACCGGTGATCACACATGCGATCAGCGCATCCGCCACGCAATCGATGCTCCCGGTTTGAAGTGAGTTGCCGGCAAGTTGATAGAGTCCACTTCCGGGGGGGCGAAAGGTAATACTGGCGGCAGTGATCGGCTCACCGAGCGTGATCGTCCCGGCTGCGGCGTTGGCGCTGCCGATGATGGCATTCTCCGCCGACTGCCACGGGCCGGTGCTTGTGCCGCTCCACCAGGTGTTCGAAGACCCCGACCATGTGCCGGGGCCATCCTGGGTGCCCGCCAGGCCGGTATCCGCATCCCAAATCATTCCAACCGGCGGGACGGGGCTGCCGTTGAATGCCCCGAGGTGTGGCGGCGCATTCGCGGCAACGGGATTGCCCCAGTAATCGAGGCCGCCATTGGAGGAAATGATCAGCCCGGCGTCGAGGGCGGGCGAACCGGCTTGCAGTTTGTAGCCATCCACGCTGTTCAAGCCAGTGCCACCGCTGCCGCCGTGCGCCAGTTTGGGATCACCCAGGATCTTGCGCGGGTCCGCGGCAATGTGTCCGTTGCCGTAGTAGAGGTTGCCATCGAAGGTGCAACCGCCGGGTGCGACAAAAGAACCCATGCCGAGATTGATGAAGATGTTGTTCTTGAAGAGGATGTCACTGCCATTGCTGGCCGCTCCCTGCTCGAACA
>JBIHZT010000131.1:0-8190 GCA_044240265.1 Luteolibacter sp.
CGATCCCGGAAATTCCGCTCGAAGACTTCCAGAACCTTACCTAACACCGAGGGACTCACCGCCATGCAGCGGTGTGCCTGATCCGGCATCGCCCTGCAATCCCGAACTGCATTTCCCTGCCACCGCCAGCTCCGGCTCGCTGGGACGCGACGACCATTCCTCAATCAGCCGGAAAGCCACCGCCAGCAGCGTGGGCCCCAGGAAAACACCGACCAGCCCGAAGGACAACGCGCCGCCGATGACGCCGCAGAATATCAGGACAAAGGGCATTTTACTTCCCTGACTGATCAGATACGGCCGCAGGAAGTTGTCCACGCTGCTGATGCCGAGCAGGCCCCACAGGACGAGGAAAATCCCAAAACCCGGCTTGTCTTGGGCGAACAACCACAAGGACGCCGGCAGCCAGATCATCGGCGGGCCGAAGGGGACCACCGCAAAAAAGAACGTCAGCACCGAGAGCAGCACCGCTCCCGGCACCCCCGCGATCCAGAATCCCAGCCCGGCGACCAAGGCCTGGGCGATGGCCGTGCCGAGAATGCCGTAAATCACGCCGCGCACGGTGCCACCCGCCACGTTGAGCAAGTGCCGGCCGCGCTCGCCCGCCAACCGGTCCGCCGCGACGGACAGCCGCTGCGAAAGAACATCCGCGTCTTTCAGCAGGAAAAACGCCAGGAAACCGCTCAACAACAACTGGGTCACCCCTTGCCCGACCGCCAGGGTGATCGAGAGCAGGGCACTCCACGCCCAAGTGAGGAATTTTCCTAACAAAACCACGAAATTCGGCTTGCTCGCGCTGTCCCCGGGCTTCTCATCCACCTTGTCCTCGGGCACGGGCGGCGCGTCAGTCACCACCTGGCCGTCCTCGTTTTCATTCACGATTTTCGGCCGCAGCGGGAGCGTCTTCACCTCCTTGTCGAGCTGCTCCAGCAAAGGCTTGCGGTCCTCGGCGAACTTCGCCCAGTAGCCGGCGATGTCGTTCCCCACCACAGGCATTTTCTCCACCCATGCCGGCGCCTGGTCCGGCGCGGAGTTCACCCAGCTCCGCGTCGCTTGGGCGAGGTCCTTGCCGTCCTGGGCGATGCTGAAGCCGATCAAAACGATGGGCCCGGCAAGCACGGCCGTGATGGTCAGCGTCACGAAACAAGCCGCCAGAGTCCGCGAACCACGGAACCAACGGGTGAAAACCCGCTGCATGGGATGCAAGGCGTATGAAAGAATGATCGCCCACATCAGCGCCGTCATGAACGGCCGGAGCACGAAGAAACAGCCCAAGAGGATGAGCAGAAATGCCAACCCGCCCAGCAGGGGCTCGATTTTGAAGCGTTTGTTAGTTCCCCCGGATGCCATGGATTGCAAGGAGCCTAATCAGGCTTTTCCCGATTCACCAGCCAGTTTCACGAGGTTTTTCTAAGGAAATGCGGAATGCCGGCGCGAATCCCGCGCGTTCCCGCCTCATCCGACAAAATGCCGATTGCTTCGCCCGCCGGATTTGTTGGAATCCCCGCGGTCCACCAACCCACAACCCCAATGCGCGTTTTACTCAGCACTTGCAGTTATCAAGACACCCCCGGCCCGCACCACGCGCTGATGGAAGCCCAAGGCTGGGACATCGTCCGCGAGCGCGGCCCGCTTTCCGAAGCGCGGATGCTGGAGCTTGCCGGGGATTTCGACGCGTTCCTTTGCGGCGACGACGGCATCACCCGCGCGGTCATCGAGAAATCCCTGCCGCAGCTGAAGGTGATTTCCAAGTATGGCATCGGCCTCGACAAAATCGACATTCCGGCCACGAAGGAACTCAAGGTGCCGGTGCTTTTCACCCCCGGCGTGAATCACGACACCGTCGCCGAACACACCTTCCTGCTGCTGCTCGCGCTGGCGAAAAATTTCCCCTATGCCATCGACGGCACCCGCGCCGGGCGCTGGGACCGCAAGACCGGCAGCGAGCTCTTCGCCAAACGCATCGGCCTCATCGGCATGGGCCGGATCGGCCAGGAAATGGCCCGCCGGGCGCGCGCGTTCGGGATGGAAGTGCATGGATTCGGAAATTTCTGGCCGGAGGAAATCGCCGCGGAGTTCCAAATCACCCGCCACGACACGCTGGATTCGCTTTTCGACTCGGTGAACATCATCAGCCCGCACACGAATCTCAACGCGCAGACCCTCCACTGCATCAACGCGGACCGCATCAACCGCCTGCCCGACGGCTCATGGATCGTCAACACCGGCCGCGGCGAGCTCATCGACCAAGCCGCCATCATCGCCGCGCTGGATTCCGGGAAACTCGCCGGCTACGCCGCCGACGTGCTCGATCAGGAACCGCCGCCCGCCGACCACCCGCTGCTCCACCATCCCAAAGTCATCATCACCCCGCACATCGGCTCGCGGACCTTTGAAAGCGTCCCGCGCCAGGCGATGAAGTCGCTCACCAACCTGATCAACGCGCTCAAAGGCGAAGGCGAATGCAACTGCGCGAACGGCGTGATCTAACCCCGCCAGCGGCGGTTCCCGGTATTTCATGACAAGCCAACTCATCGACCTCCTCCGCCGCCGCGAAGCCATCATCGCCGACCACGACTGGCGCGACCGCGACCCGGCGGACCATCTGGAGGCGTTGAAAACCGTTTCCGGGGAGATTTCCGCATGGACCGCCGCGCACCGCACCACGGTCGACGCACGGCTCCGGCACTATCTGGCGAACGCCAGTTTCCAAAAAGCCCTAGCGCATCTGGAGGCCCCGGACCATGCCTGACCGCAATTCTTAAAATCCTTTCCAAGAAATCCGCCCACCCTTACGTATCAGTCCGTCACATGAAAATCTTCCTCTACCTCTTCGGCATGGCGGGCGCGGGTGCCTTGGGCTATCTCGCCGAGCCGGGCCTGCGATTCCAACTCACCGGCATCGCCCCGGGGAAGACCGCGATCGCCGCAGCCGGAAACGGCATCCAGCAATTGCCGAACGGAGTGACCATGATCAATCTCGCCGAGCTCACGCCGGACCAACTCCCGCAGCGCGTGCTTCTCAAGGCCGACGTGACGGTCACCGATCCCGCGTCCGGCGTCGTCATGATTCTCCAGAAGGGCAACCGCGTGAAACTCGTCCGCATCGATGACGGAAATGCCGTCGTCAGCCCGGGTGAAGGCCCTTTCCAGGGAATCCTCCCCGTCACCGACACCGACATTCTCCAACAACTCGCCGCCGCGCCACCCGCGCCCGCGAGCATTCCAGCCACCCTTCCCGGCGGCGATTCGGAAGAACCCGTCGTGACTCCCGCCCCGCCGCCGATGCCCGAGCCAGCACCGGCTCCCGCGCCCACGCCGGAACCCGCTCCCGCGCCTCCGCCGGTTCCCACTCCGGAACCCGCTGTGAATCCGGAGCCCGCTGTGAATCCGGAGCCCGCTGTCACTCCGGAGCCCGCGCCCATGCCGGAAGAATCGACACCTGCCCCCGCCACCGGTCCCACCGATGTGGTGAAGGTGATGCAGGACAGCATCCGGGCCGCCCAGATCAAGGAGTTCACCCTGGAGCAGGTCCTCGACTGGGCCGCCGGCCCTGACGAAACCGTGGATGGGGAAACCTATCAAACCGGCGTCGCCTCCTACAAGGCGGAGACCATTTTCGGAGTCAAAACCATCCAGGCCAAGGCCCTGATCAAGGGCGGCAAGGTCCAGCGCTGGATCTGGCCCAAGAGCGGCATGGAAATCAAATAACCCCGGGACCGCGTGTCTCCAGACGCGCTGCGAATGAGATGCCAAAGACAACGCGGCATTCGCCGCTGTTCTTTGACGCTCCATTCGCCGGCGAGTCTGGAGACTCGCGGTCCTTAGGAGGAATCTCCCGCCTGCGGTTTTTTCTCTCGCAAACCCCTTGCCAGCTAGCTGCCGGTAAGTTAACTCCCCGCCCCTATGGCAACTTTTCGCGTGTTGGTTTCGGATCCCATTTCGGAAAAAGGTGTGGATGCGCTGCGCTCGTCCCCGGAAATCACAGTCGATGTGAATACCGGCCTCAAGCCGGACGAACTTCTTAAAATCATCGGCGACTACCACGGCCTCGTCGTGCGTTCCGAGACCAAGGTCACCCCGGAAGTCTTCGCCGCCGCCAAGAACCTCAAAGCCATCGGCCGCGCCGGTGTCGGCGTGGACAACATCGACCGCGCCGCCGCCACCGACCATGGCGTGGTCGTCATGAACACCCCCAGCGGCAACACCATTTCCACCGCCGAGCACGCCTTCGCCCTCATGCTCGCCCTCGCCCGCAACATCGGCCAGGCGCATTGCTCGATGATCGCCGGCAAGTGGGACCGCAAGACGCTCTCCGGCGTCGAAATGTCCGGCAAGCGCCTCGCCATCCTCGGCATGGGCCGCATCGGCACCGAGTTCGCCAAGCGCGCCCAGGCCTTCGGCATGACCGTCGTCGCCTTCGACCCCTTCCTCACCGCCGCCCGCGCGCAATCACTCAAGGTGGAACACGCGGAAAGCGCCGCCCAAGCCCTCACCGGCGCGGACGTCGTCACCCTCCACATCCCGCTCACGCCGGAAACCAAGCACATCCTCGACGCCGAGCGCATCGCCCTGATGAACCCCGGCGCCCTCATCGTCAACTGCGCCCGCGGCGGCCTCGTCGATGAAGCAGCCGCCAAGGCATCCATCGACGCCGGGCACCTCGCCGGCATCGCGCTCGACGTTTACGAAGTCGAGCCGCCACCCGCCGACTTCCCGCTGTTCTCGGTGAAAAAATCCGTCTTCACTCCGCACCTCGGAGCCTCCACCGCCGAGGCCCAGGAAAACGTCGGCATCGAAGTCGCCCACCAGGTGAAGAATTTCCTCACCACCGGGGAAATCGTCAACGCCGTCAACATGCCGAACCTCGACAGCCGTACGCTTGAAAGCGTCGGCCCTTACCTCGACCTCGCCGACTCGCTCGGCAAGCTGCTTTCCAAAATCGCCCCCGCCCAGTGCGACGGCATCCGCGTCTCCTACCTCGGCGCCGTCTCCGAGCTCGATACCGAGCTGATCACCCGCAAGGTGCTCACCGGTTACCTCGCCGCCGCCCATCACGAGGCCCAGGTGAACCTGGTGAACGCCCCCGCCATCGCCAAGGCCCACGGCCTCAGCGTCACCGAATCCACCGTCGCGCTCGCCACCAACTGCACCGAGCTCATCGAGGTCTCCGCGATCAAGGGAGGCGAGGTTTGCACCGTCGCCGGCACCTTCTTCGGCAAGTCCGCCCGCATCGTCCACATCGCCGGTCACTACGTGGAGACCAACCCGACCGGCCGCTTCCTGTTCGTGGAAAACGACGACCGCCCCGGCATCGTCGGCACCATCGGCACCTCGCTCGGCAGCGCCTCCGTCAACATCGCCAACATGGCGCTGAGCCGCACCAGCGACCGCAAACGCGCCGTCACCGTCATCGAGGTGGACACCGAGCCACCGGCGGATCTCCTCGCCAAATTGCGCGCCACTCCGGGCATCATCCGCGTCCTCAGCTTCGAACTCTAAAAATTCCACGAATTCTGAAAAATCCGTTGCCAACCCGGACTCAGAATAATTAACCTCTTTGCAGCATGAAAAAACTCTTCGTTATTGCTACCACCTTCGCAGCACTGAGCAGCGTCGTCGTCGCCGACATCCAAGCACCTCCGGGCTCCACCTACACCTCCTCGCGCAAGCTCGGACGGGCAATCGGCAACATCATGTATGGCTTCATGGAGATCCCGGAACAGATCGTCCGCAAAAACGACCAATACGGTCGCAAGGCCTCGCCATACGGTGCCATTGACGGAACCAACCGCGCCCTGCGCCGCCTCGGTTACGGTTTCTACGAGCTCTTCACCTTCACCTGCCCGACTTATCGCGGCACCTTCAAGCCACCTTATGAGCGTTGTGGAGAAGACAACCGCATCGAGATGAACGTGCACGACGGCCTCTCCGAATTCCCGCCGGAACTCGGATTTGAAACCTACTACAACTACTCCAGACAGCAGAACTTCTGATCGACGCATCGAGTTGTTTGATTTTTCCTCCCGCCAGCGGTTCCTCCGCTGGCGGGATTTTTTTTGCACCGCCCGGTCGCCGGCGACTCGCGCGAAGAATACGTCATCCAGTGTCTTCAGATCCCGGCCCTCCTCTATCGCTTCCTCCACGCCCTTGGAGACGGGCATTCGCAACCGGAACCTTGCTCTTGTCAGACAGGCGTCCTGATATGCAAACTCAACGCACTCGGCTCCAACGTCCAGCTGTGCGAACCCACTCCCCTCAAACCCTTGTTATCCTGCGTGCGGTCATGGCTGTCACCCGCCCGGCCAGGACTCTCGTTTCTCACGTTTTCAAACAACCTCCATTGCAATGAAACCGCCAAAATCCCACCGCTCGATGAACCAGCCCCTTAAGAAGACATGCTTGGCGCTGCTGGCAGCAATGACATGCAGTGCATTGATCTGGAAACCCTGGAACCCATCGGCCCGCGAGACCGCCGCGCCCGTGTCGGAAATGGTGAAAGCCGCTGGCCACGATTCCGCCGCGTTGGAAGCCCGGTCACCGGATCTAACTCCGGTTGCTCCGACCGCCCTCCAGTCCGGGACGACCGCATCGCCGGACTCGACCGCATCGAGGATTGCAGCACGTTCCAGTGCATCCTACCCGTCCCTCAACGAGGCGTTTGAAGCGGCGCAACATGCGATCCATCCAATCCCGCAGGATGAACAAACCTCCGGAAAAAGCCACGGACCGGAATACTTCGCCCACAATGCGGATCAGGCCATGACGGCTCGTTTTGCAGCGGGATCGGCGCGCATCCAGTCGGCGCGCGCTGACTCCGACTGGTGGGTTGAGCTCCGCAGGCCCGGAGCACTGCCAAGCATGAAAACGGAAGGACGGCGGGTGGAATACACCCACACCGACGGGGTGCGGGAGTGGTATGAAAACCAGACCGCCGGCTTCCAACACGGTTTCATCGTTCCGGCGAGAGTGAACGGGCAAGACGATGAAACGCTCCGCATGCGGATCGCCGCGAGCGGGCTGGGCGTCTCCGAGGACCCGTCGTCGGACGGCGATTTGGTATTCACCGATGCCGATGGCCGCGCGCTTGCGGCCTATCGGGGACTGAAGGTCTGGGACTCCGCCGGCCATGAACTCGACGCGGAAATGCGACCCGTTAGCGATGGATTTGAAATCGCCGTGAACGACCGGAATGCGGTCTATCCGGTCCACATCGATCCGTATTTCATCAATCTCGAACAGTCGATCATGCCTGAGATGACTGGCACCGGAAGCAGCAACGACCGCTTCGGCTATGCCATGGCCTTGGATGGCAACACCGCGGTGGTGACCTCGGTGCAAGCCCCATCCTCACTGGGCGGCGGTGGCCGCGCGTATGTGTTCACCCGCAGTGCGGGCGTGTGGTCGTTGCAGGACGAAGTATGGGCCGGTGATGGCAGTGGCGGCGGTGAGTTCGGAAATGCCGTGGCCCTCGAGGGCGACACCCTGGTGGTGGGGGCGTGGAAGGCCGATGTCACTGCTCCCACTAACGACGATGGAGCCGCTTATATCTTCCAACGGTCCCAGGGACAATGGAACCAGATCGCCAAACTCGTTTCACAAACCACCGTATCCGAGGGTTTTTTCGGCAGTTCGCTTGCGTTGCAGGGCGACGAACTCGCGGTGGGTTCCAACAACAGCGGAGTGCATCTCTACCGCAGGATCGGCGGCGTGTGGCAGTTCAACAAGAAAGTGGCGGCAAGCGCGCTGTCCTACGGATTCGGCACCTCGGTGGCGATCAGCGGCGAGACCATGATCATCGGCGCTCCCCGTGAGGCGGCACCACTCAGCCAGGTGGGCGCGGTGTATGTGTTCGGAAAATCCGCCGGAGAATGGGTCCAACAACAACGGATCGCCTCGCCGTTCACCAGAACCGAGGACAAGTTCGGCATGGCCGTCGCCCTCGATGGAAGCATCGCCGCGATCGGCGCGCCCTATGCGGACAGTGCCACCAGGACCGATTGCGGTGGCTTTGCCATTTACCGGCGGAACGAGGCGGGCACGTGGGGTCTGGACTACACCTATCAGCCCGGCTCCTCCAACCTCTACCGCGGCGGCACGCTGGCGGTATCAGGTGAATCGGTGCTTGTCGGCAGCTCGGTTTTCAACAGCGGTTCCTCGATCTATCAACCTGTCAACGGCACCTGGCAAAGT